>JBILSQ010000043.1:0-5746 GCA_044372035.1 Candidatus Planktophila sp.
TTAGCAGAAGAAGTCCGCCTGCAGCTTGAAGTGATTCGAGTGAAATATTTAAATACGAAAGTACTAGACGTCCAAATAATGCAAATGAAGTAATGACAACCATTGAAACTGCGGCCGCTTGCCATGCAAGTCTGCGACGAGTAGCAGGAGTTTTATCTGCCACAAGTCCAAGAAAAATCGGAATGGAACCCGGTGGATCCATAATAACGAAGAGAGTAACGAATGCTTGTAGAGCAAATGTTACGGCGGCAACTTCACCAACGTTCATGCTGTGATAACCCTTCGTTGATCTGCCTCTGACTCGAGGCGTTCCCATTGTGCCTTGTCTGTAAGGTTTTCACCTAATGAATTTAGTTTACCCGTTCCGTGATAATCACTAGCACCAGTAATTACGAGATCTAATTCACGAGCGATGGCTGCAAGTGCAATTCGTTCATCATTGTTGTGATCTCGATGATTCACTTCAATTCCGTTAAGTCCCGCTTTTTTTAGCGGCAAGAAATCTTCAACTGACAACACTTTGCCGCGAAGGGATGCAAATGGATGGGCAATTACCGCAACACCACCTGACTTGCGAATCATTGCAATTGCATCTTCTGGAGTCGGTGCAAGATGGGAAACGTAATATGGAGAGTCGTTATGCAGTAATTCTGCAAAGGCTTCATCACGCGAAGCAACGACACCATTTTTTACGAGTGCATCAGCTATATGCGGTCTACCGAGCGTTGCGCCTTCAGGTTTTACAGATTCGACATCAGCCATAGAAATCTGTATTCCACCTGCATTGAGTAATTCGATAATCTTTTTTGCACGAGGAATGCGACCATCGCGCGTATTTTCTAGCATCTCTTGCATATCAACTCGGCTGCCATCAAATAGCAAGCCCAGCATATGCACACTAATTCCATCATTCGTTAGGCATGAAATTTCAGCACCAAGTGCAAGAGATAAATTTGGACGAAGTGCTTGTTGCGCCGCTTGCCATCCAGATGTGGTGTCGTGGTCAGTAAGTGCTAAGACAGAGATTCCTTCAGCTAGCGCTTTGTTAACTAATTGCGCAGGTGAATCAGTTCCGTCACTGCAGTTTGTGTGCGTATGTAAATCAATCATGGCGTTAACTCAACTCTAGAAGTTCTTGTGCGCATAACTACGAGTGCACAACCGGAGAGGATTAATACGATACCTGGCAAGATTCCAATCGGTGGAGTTTGATTTAGCCACCAAATGGCTAGCAGGGAAGCGACAGGGACTTCAAAGAAAATAATCAATGAGACAACTGCAGGTGAGACTCGCTTGAGTGCAGCATTAAACATGTTGTGACCTAGAAGCTGAGCAAAAACAACCAGTGCTATGACAAGCCACCACTCGTTGCCACTGAAATTCCATAATTGAAATCCACCAATTAATACGATAGGCAAGGCAGTTATGGCACAGGTTGCATAACAGATTGCTGTGTATGTACTTGTTTCCAAACTCTGTTGTGCTTTTGAGCCGATCATGACATAGATTGCAGCAAGAACGGCAGAAACTATTGCAGCAATGTCTCCCATGAATGATCGAAATGAAATACTTAAATCCACACCAGAAATTAAAATCACACCAGAAAAGCTAACAACCATTCCGAGCCAAGCGCGAGATGGAATATGCCCACCTTTAAGTCTGACAAATAGAGCAGTAAATATTGGTTGCAGAGCAACAAGTGCTGTTCCAGCAGCCACGGTTGTTAGACGCATCGCCAAGAAGAATGCTATGAAGTGCATTGCTAATACGAAACCACCGAGTGCAGACCAGGCGATTGCTTTGCGATCTGCGCGATGCCTCAATGCAAAAGGAGCCATTACTAATGCGCCGCCAAGATTTCGCCAGAAAATCAAAGTCACGACTGGCATCGTGCTTAATGCGATGAGTGGACCAGAAACTCCGATGCCGACGATTCCAATCAATAGACGGATCGAATCCGCACGCCCCGGCATAGCTGTATGGCTATGAATGAGTGATTTCTGCTCTTGCATTAGCCAAAAGTATCTACATAATTCAATTTAAGCGAAAGCACAGAGGTACGTGCAGACGTTACCCTTAGCCCATGAGCGGAAACTTGATTAATCGAGTATTTCTCGCCCGTCTTGCAGGTACCGCGGTCTTTGATCCAAATGGTGATCCAGTAGGAAAGGTGCGAGATGCACTCGCGACCCTTCGTGCAAACAATCAACCACCTCGAATCTTAGGATTAATTGTTGAAGTTCCACTTCGTCGTCGCGTGTTTGTTCCAATTACTCGCGTTAATTCAATTGAAAGTGGAACAGTTGTTATTACAGGTTTACTAAATATGCGTCGATTCGAAGCACGCACTGGTGAAGTTCTTGTTCTTGGCGACATGCTTGATCGATCAATTTCACTACTTGAAACGGGTGAAAAAGTTGTTGTCGAAGATATGGGAATGGAGCAAAATCGAAGTGGCGATTGGCTCATCACTCGCGTTCACATTATGCGCCGTGGAACTGGATTGCGCCGTAAAGGTGCAACATCAACTGTTTTATGGGAAGAAATAACTGGTTTTGCAGTTGCCGAACACAACCAAGGTGTTGCAAATTTATTATCAACGTTGAGCACGCTTCGTGCTGCAGACCTTGCATCCGTAATGCACGACTTGGCGCCAAAGCGTCGCGTTGAAGTTGCACGTGCATTAAATGATGAGCGACTTGCAGATGTACTAGAAGAGATGGATGAAGCCGAGCGAGTTGAGTTATTGGCAGAACTCGAGGGCGAGCGTGCTGCTGATGTTCTTGGTGAAATGGATCCAGATGATGCTGCCGACTTGCTCCGTGAAGTGGGTCAAGAACGCGCACAAGCACTTCTTGATTTAATGGAACCAGAAGATGCCGAAGACGTTCGTCGCTTAATGAATTATGAGGATTACACAGCCGGCGGCATGATGACAACAGAACCAATTGTTATGACTGCCGATAACACAGTTGCTGAAGCGCTAGCTGCGGTACGTCAAGGTGAAATTTCTCCGGCACTTGCATCGCAAGTATTCATCTGCCGTGCACCACTTGAAACACCGACTGGCCGATTCATTGGAATTGCTCACTATCAGCGATTGCTGCGCGAGGCTCCATCCACGCTACTTGGATCAATGGTGGATACAGATACTCAAGGATTAAATCCCCAAGCATCATTGAATGAAGTTTCGTCATACTTAGCTAGTTACAACCTGTTATCAGTGCCTGTAGTAGACGCTAATGAACGCTTGCTGGGGGCTGTAACCGTTGATGACGTACTTGATCACTTGTTGCCCGAAAACTGGCGACATGATCACCGTGATATGTCTAAAACAGCTGACGTTTTGGAACATGAACATTTATTAGATGCACAAGAGAGCGAGGGAAAGTAAATGGCACGCAACAATCGTTTGGATACTCCTCGCGAGACTGGTCGCACACTTCGCCCAAACTTTGATCCAGAAGCTTTTGGTCGCTTATCAGAGCGCTTTGCGCGTTTCTTAGGAACAGCAGGCTTCTTGGTTTACATGACCGTATTTGTTCTTAGTTGGGTTTTCTGGAATGCATTTGCTCCAGTAGATCTTCGATTTGATGATTATCCATTTATTTTTCTTACTCTGATCTTGTCTCTGCAGGCTTCATATGCGGCGCCGCTCATTCTGCTTGCACAAAATCGCCAAGCCGACCGTGATCGTATTCAGGTCAGCGAAGACCGTGCTCGTAACGAGCGCTCAATTGCAGATACTGAATACTTAACTCGTGAATTAGCGAGTCTTCGTAACGCACTAGGTGAAGTTGCAACACGTGATTTCCTGCGCAATGAACTAAAGGACATGCTTGATGAATTACGTGGAAAGTCCAAGTCTGACACCGAGAAGTGATTTCTTTCGAACAACTAGCTGATCAACTATTGCATTAACTGATTTGGCTGCAGCACTATCTGGGAATTGAACTACAACAGGCGCGCCGTTGTCTCCGCCAGTTCGTAAATCTGGACTAAATGGAACTTTCCCAAGTAGTGGAACATCGATTCCTGCTAACTCTGAAAGACGCTTTGCTGTTTCTTCGCCACCGCCTGAACCAAATAAAGAAATTGTGTCGCTGCAATGTGGGCAAGGAAAATCAGACATGTTTTCAATTACACCGACTAAATGTTGCTTAATCTGATGTGCAATACGTCCAGCACGTTCTGCAACTTCAGCTGCAGCAACTTGTGGCGTTGTGACAACAAGTATTTCTGAACCAGGAATGAGTTGACCTAATGAAATTGCAAGGTCGCCAGTACCTGGTGGTAAATCAATCAGCAGTAAATCTAAATCGCCCCAATACGCATCGGAGAGTAATTGTTCTAAGACCTTGTGCAGGAGCGGGCCGCGATAAGCAACAGCATCAGAGCGTTCTGGCTTAAACATCTCCATCGAAACAACTTTTACACCATATGACTCAAGCGGGATAAACATCTGATCAATTGCAGTTGGGCGTTGTCCAATTAAACCCATTAAACGTGGAACAGAGTGTCCATACACGTCTGCATCCAAAATGCCAACGCGCAGACTTTTTTGAGCCGCTGCAACAGCTAAGTTAACTGTTAAAGATGATTTTCCAACTCCACCTTTACCAGATGCAATACCGATTACACGTGTGAGAGATTCTGGTTGAGCAAACGGAATGATTTTCTCTCGTCCATTACGTAACAATGATTTCAAATTGCCGCGTTGCTCTTCACTCATTACCCCAAATTGAATCTCAACGGAGGAGATGGTTTCGACTGCCATAACCGCCTTTGTAATGTCAGTGCGTAATCTGTCTTGCATAGGGCAGCCAGAAATTGTGAGCAAAATCTTTAGGCGGGCGACTCCACCATCTGCTTGTACAGATTCGACCATTCCTAAATCAGGTAAAGGTCGGTGAATTTCGGGATCTTCTACAGTTGCAAGGGCTGCATGAATCGATTCGATAACGGTCATAGTAAATCTGGATCAATCTTTGGTTTAGCCATATTGCGAGGCTTTTCTTCATCAAGGGCGCCAGCAAGTTGTTTCTTGATGAAAGTTTTCGGGTTCAAATCTGATGGCTGCAAATCTTCGAATCCGGGTCCAAGATTTTCGCGTAGCTCTGTTGTTGCTGTGTTAGCTAAATTCTTTACTTTCTTTAAAAACTTTGCGGCATCGGAAGAGAATTTAGGCAATCGCTCCGGACCAACGAAAAATATTGCAAGGATCGCTAGGCCAATGAATTCTCCTGGGCCAATTCCGAAAATCATGTTTTTAGCCTAGTGGTTACCTTGGATTAGTTCTTGCCGGCTGCAAGCACAATTGTTGTTGTACGCGTACTGCTGCCACGCTTGAACTTAACTTCAACGCGATCGCCAATATTCTTTGAACGTATTGCAACAATGAGTTCATCAGGAGTGTTTATTGATTTACCACCGAATTCGATAATCACATCTCCTGATTTAATGCCAGCTTTCTGGGCGGGACCACCAGCTACGACTGCGTCATTAGATGCAGTAACTTTTGCGCCTGGTCCAGCGAAATTCATATCAATTAATACGCCAATAACAGGGTATGAAGCTTTTCCAGTTTTTATCAATTGGTCCGCAGTTTTTCTTGCCTGATTAATTGGAATTGCAAAACCTAATCCAATAGAACCAGCCTGAGCACTTGAAGCACCACTGAGTGTCGCAATAGCAGAGTTAACTCCAATTACTGCACCGGCAGTATTAATAAGTGGTCCCCCAGAAT
>JBILSQ010000044.1:0-5714 GCA_044372035.1 Candidatus Planktophila sp.
TAGCTCAACGATTCCGCGTGAATCAGATGCCGTTATTTACACACACGCTGGTCCAGAAATTGCAGTTGCATCTACAAAGGCTCTACTTACTCAAATTATCGCCGTGTATTTGATCGGTTTGCATCTTGCACAGGTGCGTTCAGAGTTAACCGATAACCAAGTGGCAGATTTATATAACGAAATGCTCGAACTGCCTGGAAAAATCGAACAAATTCTTGAAACCGTAGAACCTCTTCGCGCTTTGACACGTAAATTTGCAGATGCAAACACAATTTTATTTTTAGGTAGGAATATCGGATATCCAGTCGCACTCGAAGGCGCTCTGAAGTTAAAAGAGTTGGCGTATATCCACGCCGAAGGTTTCGCAGGGGGAGAACTCAAGCACGGACCGATTGCACTCATTGATTCAGTCTCTGCTACTCCAGTGATTGCTATTTTGCCTGCAGGTCACGAACACTCACTCGATGAGAAAATGGCTAGCAATATTCAAGAAGTAAAGGCACGTGGTGCACGCGTAATTGTGATTGCTGAAGAAGGTGCCAATGTTGTAGGCGCCGAATACGTCATCCGTATTCCAGTGACAAATCCTCTATTTCAACCAATTCTTGCAACCGTGCCGCTACAAGTTTTTGCATACGAAATCGCAGTTGCTCGTGGAAGCGATGTAGATCAGCCGCGCAACTTGGCTAAATCCGTAACGGTGGAATAAATGCCTTCATTGCGCAGGCAACAGATGATTCGTGCAATCAGATGGTCAACTCTGCTTTTTCTTGGATTTATTGTTGTAACACAACAAGTTATAACCAATGGTCCACTCATAGCGTTGGATGCCAGAATTGCAAATGCTGGCAGAGTTGATTTCCCATCGTGGATTGATTTCATTTTGATGCGAATTGATGATCTTGGTTTACGTGGACTCACAGCAACCTCACTGATGATTGCAGCAGTTTATATTTCACGACGCTTTAAAACATGGCGTCCACTTAATTTAGCAATACTTTCGATCATCGCACTGAATTTAGCTGTTGGCCTTGCAAAACTATTGATTGGAAGAACAAAACCTCAACTCAATGTGGACCTTATTTATGCAGGCGGACTTTCATATCCAAGTGGTCATGCATCAAATGCGATTCTTTCCTGGGGTGTATTGGCATATTTGATTTACAGGTATGCCCACGTCGATCGATATCGCGGACGCCTTGCTAGCGCCGGGGTAGCTTTGATTTCAATGAGTGTCTGCTTCGTTTCACTCTTTAGAAATACCCATTGGCTCTCTGACTTGGTCGGCGGTTTGTTTATTGGCGCAGCCTTACTCGTTATGGTTATCGCAATTGATCGCTTTGTAGCATCTAATAGCCAACTCTCGTAGTTCTTATTACTATTGCCAAATGATTGAGGGTGTTGGAATCGATGTCGTGAACATCGATCGTTTTAAGGAATCCCTCGAGCGCACACCTGGACTGAGTGAAAAACTCTTTACAGAATCCGAACGAACAAAAAACATACAATCACTTGCAGCGCGCTTTGCCGCTAAGGAAGCACTTGCAAAAGCACTCAGTGTTGGGCACGGATTGCAGTGGCACGATGCAGAAGTAATAAATCTTGAAAATGGCAAACCAGAATTTCTCTTTCGAGGTGAAATTGCAGAATTAATCAGCGGATCTCGTGTGCACTTATCACTTTCACATGATGGCGGAATTGCTTCAGCCATGGTGGTCATTGAGGAGAAAGCATGAGTGATCGTGCAGAATTTCTCATAGACCTCAGTGCATTAAGTACAAATGTTTCGCGATTAAAAAAAGTGTGCGCAGTAGATGTCTTGGCTGTCGTAAAGGCAGATGCGTATGGGCATGGGCTCGTTCGTGTTGCGCAGGCGGCTATCAAAGCAGGTGCATCGTATTTAGGTGTCGCACTTCTAGAGGAAGCACTTACTCTTCGAGAAAACGCAGTTGAAGCACCAATACTTGCATGGCTTGTATCACCGGGCTCAGATTTTGATTCTGCTATTTCTAATAACATCGAACTAGGAGTTTCAAGCCTCAAAGGATTACGAGAGACTAGTGAATCCGCTAAGAGAGTTGGCAAGAAAGCTCTGATCCACATAGAAGTTGATACTGGAATGACTCGTGGTGGCTTCTTGGATGAGTGGAAGGAATTGCTCACTGAAGATTTCTCGCATGTACAAGTAATGGGAGTATTTTCACACTTTGCTCGAGCGGACGAACCGGGTGAAAAACAAAATACAGATCAACTTCAAAAGTTTAAGCAGATGGTTGGCGAGCTTGAAAAGATTGGAATCAATCCGCTTATCAAACACCTCTCAAATTCTGCTGCGACCTTAAAAGACAAAGATTCGTATTTTTCGATGGTTCGAGTTGGAATTGCGATGTATGGATTAACCCCAGATGTTATTCATATGGGAACAAGTAAAGATTTGGGATTGCGCCCCGTTGGACAGTTGCGAGCGAAACTACATTTAGTAAAAGAAGTTTCAAAAGGTTCACCAGTTGGATACGGTGCAAGTGCTCACACAACATCAGATACCAAGTTAGGTGTAGTGGCGATGGGATACGCCGATGGAATTCCTCGCATTGCACAAGGTGCAGGAGTTTTTGTTAAGGGAAAGAGAGCACCGATCATTGGGCGGGTTTCTATGGACCAATTTGTAGTCGACCTTGGTTCTGATAGCACAGCGAAATCTGGAGATTGGGTGATTGTTTTTGGCGATGGTTCACACGGTGAATACACCGCTGATGACTGGGGGAGCGCAAGTTCGAGCATAAATTATGAGATTGTTACCCGAATTGGTCCACGTGTGCCTAGAATCTACCAATCTCATGAGTACTAATTCGCACATGTTAAGCGTCAAAGACCTTTCGATTTCATTCGGAGGTCTTAAAGCGCTTAACAAAGTTTCTCTCGAATTAAACAAAAATGAAATTATTGGCCTCATCGGTCCAAATGGCGCAGGTAAAACAACTCTGTTCAATGCACTCTCTGGTCTTGTCGAAGTTGATAGCGGAGAACTTGAAATTCACGATAAGGCGCATCGATGGCCAAAACCGCACGAGTTAATCAAATTAGGCATATCGCGCACTCTTCAAGGAGTCGGATTATTTCCAGAGTTAACTGTTTTAGAAAATGTCATGATCGGTGCCTCGAACACTTCTCGCACTGGATTGATTTCTGCTGCTCTGGGATTAAGTTCTAAAGACGAAACTCATTTAAAAGAACTCGCAATGACAGCGCTTGAACGAGTGTATGCAACGAGCTTAGCGAATCGTCGAGCAGATACTTTGGATTATCCAGTTACAAAAAGAGTTGCACTGGCTCGAGCTCTCATCAGCCAACCTAAAATTTTGTTGCTCGATGAACCAGCTGGCGGGTTAGGTGCGCAAGATATTGAATGGATGAATTCATTAATCCATAACCTCTCATCTCAGTGCTCTGTTATTTTGGTAGAACACCACATGGATGTTGTGATGTCAGTCTGTGATCGACTCTACGTTCTTAATTTTGGCGAAGTTATAGCCTCCGGCGATGTTGAATCCGTCAGACGCAACCCAGATGTTGTTGCGGCTTATCTAGGAGCACACGCATGACTCTCGTTGTAGAAAGCCTTGTTATTGATCACGGTGCTATTCGTGCAATCAACTCTGTTTCATTTAAAGTCTCAACGGGCAAATTAACTGCAGTAATTGGTGCAAATGGTGCAGGAAAAACTACTTTGCTTCGAGGGCTTTCTGGATTAAAAGAAATCAAATCCGGAAATGCGACTTGGAATGGAGAATCCATAGTTGGCAAGCGCGCAGAGAATTTGGCACGCGCAGGAATAATGCACGTTTCAGATGGTAAATCCGTTATTGCAGAGCTCACTGTTAAAGAAAACTTGGCACTGACTGGACTGTGGCGTAAAGATAAGAAAGATGTTGCTCTTGCAACTGAAGAAGTTGTTTCACTATTTCCGATATTAGGTGAGCGCATGTCTCAATCTGGTGGGTCTCTCTCTGGTGGTGAACGTCAGATGCTTGCTATTGGACGAGCTCTCGTTGCCCGCCCGCGATTACTTTTATTGGATGAACCATCTCTTGGTCTGGCTCCACTTATTATTGATCAGATATTTACCACAATCAGAAAATTTGTTACCACAATGAATCTCACGGTTGTACTTGTTGAGCAAAATGCAATGGGTGCATTAGCAATTGCCGATGACGGTGTCGTTCTTAACTTGGGACGCGTTGTTGCTCTTGATTCTGCAGAAAACCTACTTAAAGATCCAGCAGTACGTACTGCTTACTTGGGGTATTAAATGATTAAATTTATTACAGCAATACTGACAGCACTAACAACAGGTGCAATCTATGCGTTGATGTCTACCGCTCTTGTTCTAGTTTGGCGTTCAACTCGCATCATCAACTTTGCACAAGCTGGTCAAGCTGTTCTCTCTACTTATATTGGATACGAAGTTACGGTCCGCAGTGGTTCATTTTGGGTCGGCGTAATTGCAGCGATGGTTTTCGGAGCACTTCTCGGTGCAGCAATCGATAGATTCTTTATGCGTCCAATCTTTAAGCGAATTAAGGGTGGACCAATCCTGATGATCGCACCAGTTGTTGCAACCCTTGGTTTACTTGGAATTATTCAAGCCATCATCGGCTTTAGATGGGGATTGACCTATCAATCACTTGCGGCTCCTGTTTCAACAGATGGATTTACGCTCTTTGGCCGAGTTATTGCATTTAGTCCATTTAATTTATTGGTAGTTGTTTTTGCAACCGTGAGCATGCTCCTTTTAACTCTTTTGTTTCAAAAGACAAATATCGGACTCGCACTTCGAGCATCTGCTCACTCACCTGAAATCGCTAAATTATCTGGAATTAAAGTTGATTTCATCAGAACACTTGGCTGGTCACTAGCCGGCGCAGCAGGTGGCTTGGCTGGAATGTTGTACATACCTTCTTCTTATCTATATCCAAATGCGATGGATGTACTTCTGGTATTTGGTTTTGTGGCTGCAGTAATTGGTGGACTAGATAGTTTATTTGGAGCCGTAGCGGGTGCGATGATTCTTGGCTTTTCAATTAGTTTTGCCACTAGTTATGTCAGCGAAAAACTTGTTTTTCCAATGGCGTTCGTGATGCTAGTTGTGGTTCTTTTGATTAAGCCAGCAGGAATTTTCTCGGGCAAGAAGAGCCGGAGAGATTAATGATTAAATTATCTTCGACTAAAAAACGCACCCTCTTTTTCGTTGCACTCGGTTGGGCTTTGTTGTTAATTGGTGATCGCATCGGCGAACTTTTGCAGTATCAAGGTTCTTTTGTGGCGATGTATGCCTTGGCGATTGCATCAATTATTTTGCTCACCGGATATTCGGGGCAACTCTCATTAGGTCATAGTGCATTAATGGCGGTAGGTGCTTACGCTGGTGCACTTTCAATTAATAATTTCAATTTACATCCCGCCATCGCATTGGTCATTGCAACATTTGTTGCAGGAGTATTTGGACTTTTATTAGGTTTTGGTGTCGCTCGATTATCGGGACCTTACTTAGCCGGAACAACATTGGCACTTGCAGTTTCGCTACCAACTCTTGCAAATCAATTCCCAATTCTTGGCGGAGAACAAGGCGTTGTCTTTGATGTGGGAGCACCACCTGCACGTTTTGGCGAAGATTTTTCGATGTACAAGTGGTTTTTCTGGATTTCAACACTTGC
>JBILSQ010000045.1:0-5704 GCA_044372035.1 Candidatus Planktophila sp.
TAATTATTGATACGCCTTCTCAGATTGATTCGAGATTAGCCATGGCTTTACGGGCTGCAGATGCACTTCTCGTACCAACTCGTGGCACTGTGCACAGCATTCGAGGGGCAGTAAGTACTTTAAAAATTCAATCAAATGCCAAGAAATTCGTACTTCCAATTGATCAATTTGGGCCAGAACAAGCAGAACTATTTAAGGATCAGATAGTGCTAGATGCGCATATTCCGTTTACAGCAACCATGGATAGCGCGATTAGCGAAAAACGAAGTGCACTTTCTACAGACAAGAATTCAGATTTTGCCTCTGCATACCGAGAAGCTGCATACAGCCTGCTCGAGCACCTTAATCATTTTTAAATTTCTTTGTTCTGGTGCGTTCGCGTTTTTCACGGGTTTGCTCGGACTTAGGAGCTGATTCAACCTTTACCGGTTTTGCCTTCACCATTCGCCCAGTTGAACCAGCAGGAATTTTCATTACTTCATAGAGATGTTCTGAGGATGAATAAGTCTCTTCTGGTTCTGGTAAACCAAGTTTGAGAGCCGTATCAATCATTTTCCAACGCGCCATTTCATCCCAATCAACGAATGTGACTGCAATTCCATGTGCGCCAGCACGTGCTGTACGACCAATTCTGTGAACGTAAGTTTTCTCATCTTCGGGGCATTGATAGTTAATAACGTGAGTGATTCCATCAATATCAATTCCACGCGCTGCAACATCTGTTGCAACAAGCACATCTGTTTTTCCTGCCTTAAAATCGTTGAGGGCTTTTTCTCGAGCATTCTGGGCTAAATCACCATGAATAGTTGCTGATCTAAATCCACGTTCTAGTAAGTCATCTGCAGTTTTTTGGCATGTTCGCTTTGTGCGACAAAAGACGATTGTTGGGCCACGACCCTCTGCCTGCAAGATTCTTGCCAACATTTCAATTTTATCCATTGCGTGAGCGCGATAAACATGTTGCTCAATCTTTGAAACGACTGCGCCTTCATCTTCATTATCTTGAGTGCGAATATGAATTGGCTGATTCATAAATCGGCGAGCAAGGTTGAGAATATCGCCAGGCATCGTCGCTGAGAAAAGCATTGTCTGTGAACGTTTTGGTGTGCTTGTAAAAATCTTTTCAACATCAGGCAAGAAACCCAAGTCCAACATCTCATCTGCTTCATCTAAGACAAGTCGTGATACTTCTTTTAACTTTAGTTGACCTTGACGATAAAGGTCGAGCAGTCGACCTGGAGTGCCAATAACAATTTCAATACCCGCGTTAAGAGCCTCTATCTGTGGCTCGAATGCACGGCCGCCGTATACAGCGAGTGTTCTAATCCCACGATTATTTGCTAACTCATCAATATCTTTTGCTACTTGGATACATAATTCACGGGTTGGGACTACAACCAATACTTGTGGCGCACCTTTATGTTCGAGGTCTTTCCACTCAGCATCCTGTGGAGCAATCACGCGTTCAATTAACGGAATACCAAATGCCAACGTCTTTCCTGTGCCTGTTTTTGCTTGCCCAATAACGTCGCCATCAGCTAGTGCGATTGGCAAAACCATCTCTTGAATTGGAAATGGAGAATCAAAGCCGTGCTCTTTAAGCGCAGCTTTTGTTTCTTGGCGAAGCGGAAGGTCTTCGAAAGTTATTGACACTTATTGTGCGCCAAAACCGACGCGACGATCGGTTTGTTCGCCAATTTCTACAAAACCAATTTTGTCTGCAGGAACCATGACGACTCGTCCTCTGATGTCTTCAAGAGTTAAGGCGTCTCCAGATTTTAGAGCGGAATTAACTGCGCTTTGAATTTCGGCAGCTCCTAGTTCGCTCTCAAAATTTAAATCTGAATTCACATTAGTAATTGAGATTCGAACCTGAACTTTTTTAGCGCTATCGCTTTTCTTTGTACTCATAGTGGCTAATACTACCGATTAATCACCGTACGAGTTTGCCAGCTTATTTGCTGGGAAAGCCTGAAATTCCACGCCACATTAGATTTTCTACTAGTTCTACGGCTTGTTGGCGGGTTAATTTGCTATCGCGTTCTAGCCAATGACGAGCAGTAACTTGTGCGCATCCGATCATTCCAACTCCGAGAAGCATTGCTACTTCCTTTGGAAGGCCGGTATCCAGAGAAATAATCGCACTGACAGCGGCGGCGCAGTCATATGTCATGCGATTGAGTCTTTCTGCAACAGAAGGTTCGACGCTCATATCGCTTTCAAATAGCAGACGAAAAGCTTCTCCTTCGCTTTCAATAAATCCAAAATAAGCATCGACAGTCGCACGAACACGATTGGCATTATCAGGAGTAGATGCAATTGCTTTTTGAATTTCATAAACAAGAGAGTCAATATGTAAATCTAAAACAGCTAAATACAACTCTAACTTTGATGGAAAGTGTTGATATAAAACAGGCTTACTAACGCCAGCACGATCTGCAATTTCATCCATTGCTGCAGAGTGATATCCGGCGGCAGTGAAAACTTCGAGGGCCGCTGACAGCAAAAGCGCACGACGTTCATCGCGAGGTAAACGAGCTTTGTTATCTCGTAGATTGGCTGAAGTACTCATCACGCCTTATCGTAGAGGCAAAAGCCTGAAAATTGGCAGTGCTCTGGTGAGTACGGCAGAATATGAACATTCTCACCCACACTCAGGACGGTTATGAAAATTCCACCATTAGTTGAAAAAGGCCCAGCACTCACAGTTGATGAAGTGCGCAGGTACAGCCGTCACCTAATTATTCCTGATGTTGCAATGGCGGGTCAGCAACGATTAATGAATGCAAAAGTTCTCTGCGTTGGCGCTGGCGGATTAGGTTCACCAGCACTGATGTATCTAGCTGCTGCCGGTGTTGGCACACTAGGAATTGTTGAATTCGACACTGTGGATGAATCAAATTTGCAGCGCCAAATCATTCATGGACAGAGTGATATCGGAAAGAGCAAAGCAATCTCAGCTAAAGAAAAAATCGCCGAGATTAATCCAAATGTGAATGTCGTTGTTCACGAAGTGCGAATCGATACCGACAACGTGATGGAGATTTTTTCGCAATACGATCTAATTGTTGACGGAACAGATAATTTTGCTACGAGATATTTAGTAAATGATGCATGCGTATTACTTAAGAAGCCTTATGTGTGGGGTTCTATTTATCGCTTTGATGGACAAGCAAGTGTTTTCTGGGCCGAGTATGGCCCTTGCTACCGTTGTTTATATCCCGAACCACCACCACCAGGAATGGTTCCAAGTTGCGCCGAAGGTGGAGTGCTTGGAGTTCTCTGCGCCTCCATTGGTTCTATCCAAACAACTGAAGCAATTAAATTAATAACAGGAATAGGCGAACCATTAATTGGCCAGTTGATGATTTATGACGCACTTGAAATGTCCTATCGGAAGATTAAAGTTCGAAAAGATCCGAAGTGCCCACTGTGCAGTGATAAACCAACACAAACTGAATTATTGCCAGATTACGAAGCTTTCTGCGGAGTGCTATCAGATGCTGCAGAAGTTGCCGTGAAAGATTCGACAATATCTGTCACTGAATTGAAATCAAAAATTGATAAGAAAGAGAACTTCTTGCTTATCGATGTCCGCGAACCTAGCGAATATGAAATCGTAAAGATTCCAGGATCGTTATTGATTCCAAAACAAGGGTTCTTAGATGGAAGCGCCTTGGCGGGCTTGCCGCAAGATAAGCCGATCATTTTGCACTGTAAATCTGGCGTTCGTTCAGCAGAGTGTTTAGCGATTTTAAAGAGTGCAGGTTTTGCCGATGCAACGCACGTAAGTGGCGGTGTTGTGGCTTGGGCTAAGCAGATCGATACTTCTTTACCGGTGTATTAAGTGTTAGATAGTTACAAGGGTTATCGCTTACTTTTAGTTCATGCGCATCCTGATGATGAAACAATCAATAATGGTGCAACGATGGCTATGTATGCCGATCTTGGAGCACAAGTAACACTCGTAACGTGCACACGCGGAGAAGAAGGCGAAGTTTTAATCTCGGACTTAAGCCACTTGGCTAGCTCAGCTACAGACTCTTTGGGTCTGCATCGCGAAGTAGAACTAAAAGATGCAATGGCCGCTCTTGGAGTAAATGATTTCCGATTTTTAGGCAATCACACAGTTAAATTTCGCGATAGCGGCATGATGGGAACAGAACCGAATAATCGCCCGGATGTCTTTTGGCAAGCAGATCTAGATGTAGCCGCTGCGCACCTAGTCAAAGTTATAGAAGAAGTGAAGCCCCATGTTCTTATTACCTACGATGAAATTGGGGGATATGGACATCCCGATCACATACAAGCTCATCGAGTTGCTATGAGAGCGTCTGAATTAGCCAAATGGAAGATCTCGAAGATTTATTGGAATGCAATGCCAAAATCTGTATTAGCAGAAGGAATTGCAAAGATGAAAGAGATTGGCTCAGATTTTTTCGGAGCAGAAAGTGTTGATGATTTGCCATTTGCTAAAGATGATTCGCTAGTCACAGCCATGATTGATGGAACAAAGTATGTAGATTTAAAGATGAAAGCAATGGCAGCACATGCAACGCAAATAGAATTAGATGGACCGTTTTTTGCACTCTCTAACAATCTAGGCCAGCAAGTTTGGGGCCATGAGTACTACTCACTTGTTCAGGGAGAAAAAGCTCAGCCATTTGACGCAGATGGTCGTGAAACAGATTTGTTTGCTGGGATTGCCGCCAAATGAAACTGATTTATTCTGCAGCACTAGGAGTCTTAACTGGCATAGCAGCTGTTCTGCTGCACATGTTTTATCCGCCAATTGGATTGACGTTATCTATCTTGGGATCAGCTGCAACAATTTGGGCGATTGGTCGACACTTTGGAGCAAGAAAATTTAAGTTAATCGCATCCCTTGCTTGGAGTTTTATCCTGTGGCGTGCATCAACATTTGGTGTTGGCAGCGAACTTCTTGTCCAAGGAAATGCTCAAGGTAGCGCGCTTGTATTTGTTGGACTTTTAGCTTTGTTTATTGTTATCGCGCTGCCGGCCTAGTTAGCGCCAACTCCAACTCTGTCCTGAAGCAGAATCAGAAATCTCTAAGCCTGCTGCTTCAAGCTTGATGCGCAACTCATCGCTTAAGGCCCAATTCTTTGATGAGCGAGCTGCTTCTCGCTCATCCAACATCAACTTCAATTCTTGTGAAAGATCGCGAACTTCTTCTGGTCGGGAAAGCTCGAGACCTAGTACTTGATCGGCATATAAAAACGCATTAGCTTTTTCGATATCACTTAGATTGCGATCTTTTTCAATTGCACGCAAATAAGTAATAACGCGTGGTGTTTCCAAGTCATTTTCAAGAAACCCAAGAACTGCAGCGTCTTCAATTAAGTTCTTTGGTACACCCCACGAAGCAATTTTGCCGCGCCAACGCTTGATTGTTTCATGTGCTGCTGAAATTGATTGCCATGAGAGATCCATCTGAGACCTGTATCTATTCTCTAAAAAGCATAAACGCAGGGACAGCGGATCAAAACCTCGAGCGATAACATCATCTAGCAGAACAACATTGCCGGCGCTCTTTGACATTTTTCTACCTTCAAATAAAAGGTGCTCTCCATGAACCCACAGATCAACGCTTTCATTGCCAGTAATTGCATTTGATTGTGCTCGTTCATTTTCATGATGAGGAAAACGTAAATCGATTCCTCCAATATGAACATTTACATGTCCG
>JBILSQ010000046.1:0-5621 GCA_044372035.1 Candidatus Planktophila sp.
GAAGTTATTTCCTGATGCTCTCTTTATTAATATGGTCAGAGATCCTCGCGATGTCATCGCATCTTTACTGACAAAGAATTGGGGACCAACGACACCACTTGAAGGTCTTGAGTGGATTGAAAAACGTCTGCGCGATGCTCATGAGGCCCTTGCGTATATCCCGGCTAATCAAAAGATCACTATTGCCCTAGAAGATCTGGCGATTAACAACCGTCTGCAGAGCTATCAATCACTACTGAAGTTTCTCAATCTGGGCGATGACGCTGGCATGAAAGATTTCTTCGAAACGCACCTCAGCGCGGAGGCCGCCATGAGTGGGCGTTGGAAGCAAGAGATAGCCACACCGGAGTTCTTGGCCGGTTATGCCGAGCTAGAAAAGCGCTTGGCTCTGCTCACATAATTCTGCGATACCTATCTATATGCAGCGCTAACCAGTCCCGGCGGATTCTGACCTTGAAAATCTGAGGAGCAACGCTTACATTGAGCGCTCGGTTACCCACACCGACAATCATGGCCGTCACAACTAACCTTCTTGAAAGTGAGATTACGGAATATGAAAGCACAAGTCCTACACCAATACGATGAAGCGTTGACTGCAAGCAACTGGGTTACATATGAAGATGTTGCAGATCCAAAGATCACTCATCCAACAGATGTTTTGGTAAAAATTGGTGGCGCCGGTGTGTGCCGTACAGACTTGCACGTGATTGAAGGCCAATGGAGATCCCGCATGGATACAGACGGAAAACTTCTTCCGTACATCATGGGACACGAAAACGCTGGCTGGGTTGAAGAAGTTGGATCAGCTGTTACTGGGCTAAAAAAGGGTGACCCTGTAATTTTGCATCCACGTCTATCTTCAGGAACTGAAATTGAACACCGTCGCGGCGAAGATATGCACGGAACCGGAACATTTCCAGGAGTAAGTGAAAACGGTGGATACGCAGAAGCACTTGTTACATCTGTACGTAACATTGTTGCGCTACCAAAGTCTCTTGCACCTAAGTCAGTAGCTGCTTATGCAGATGCAGGTTTGACTGCTTATCACGTAGCTAAGAAAGCATCTCGTACATTGTTGCCAGGTCAGTACGTTGTAGCAATTGGTGCGGGCGGATTAGGACACATTGGAATTCAATGTCTTAAGGCGATGTGCGCTGCTGAAATTATTGTTGTAGACAAGTCAGAAATGGCCCTTGGGTTAGCAAAAGAAAGCGGTGCTGATCATCTTGTTAAGGCTGATGGCAATGAAGTTGAAGCAGTTATGCAACTGACTAAGGGCTTTGGCGCTGAAGCAGTAATCGACTTTGTGGGTGAACGAGGATCAACCAAGAAGGGTCTTGCAATGACTCGCTCACTTGGTAATTACTACATCGTTGGCTACGGCGAAGATATTCAAATCTCAGCTTTGGATATGGTCACAACAGAGCGCAACATCATTGGTAACTTGGTGGGTACTTGGGCTGACCTCAATGAATTGATGTCACTTGCAGATCGTGGATTAGTCCACCTTGCAACAGTTGAATATGCATTGAAGGATGCCAATCAAGCACTTCAAGATCTCAACGCTGGCAAGGTTAAAGGTCGCGCAATACTTGTTCCTTAAGATCTGGGGTTAATCAAGTTATGGACAAAGTTGTTCTCACGCAGTTTGGTGGTCCCGAAAATTTAGTGGTGCAGAGTGCACCCATACCGGCGCCCGCAGCTGGCCACGTTGTGGTCAAGATTGCGGCCGCTGGTGTGAATTTTCTAGATATCTACCAACGTTCGGGTGCACCCGCGTATGGAATGACGTTGCCTTACACACCTGGATTAGAAGGTGCTGGCGTTGTACATGAAGTCGGAGAAGGCGTTACTCAATTCTCACCTGGTGATCGTGTTGCATGGACAGCGGCCCTTGGAAGTTATGCCCAGTACGCATCCTTTGAACAAAACAAGTTGGTTTTAATCCCAGAAGGATTAGATCTAAAGACAGTTGCAGCAGCGATGTTGCAGACACTGACAGCGCATTATTTAATTAACTCATCCTTTGCCATCAAGCCAGGCGATGTTGCATTGGTACACGCAGCTGCAGGTGGAACCGGAAGCGTCTTAAGCCAGATGATTTTGGCAAAGGGCGGCACCGTTATTGCTACGACTTCTTCGCAAGAAAAAGTAGAACTTATTTCTAAGCTCGGCGTTAAGCACATCATTCGCTATGACGAGGTTGATTTCGCACAAGAAGTACGCAAAATCACCGATGGTCGCGGAGTCGACGTTGTCTACGACGGCGTAGGTTTAAAGACCTTTGATAAATCTCTCGAGTCCATAAAGACTCGCGGAATGATGGTCTTATTTGGCGCAGCAAGCGGAGCTGTTCCGCCATTTGAATTACAGAGATTGAATTCATCTGGTTCGCTCACAATTACTCGTCCAACGCTGATGCACTTCGTGGCCGAAAGACAAGAGTATGTCGCGCGATCACAAGATATTTTCAACTTATTACTTGCTAATAAATTAAGTATCAGAATCGACTCTTCATATCCGCTAGAAGGAGCCCGCCAAGCACATGAGCGCCTGGCAAGTGGCAAGAGCGCGGGCAAGTTAATCCTCGAACCTGTTTTCTAACCTACCCAGAAGTAGCCCTACGAGATAGACCAAAAATCTCACCCCATGGGCGCCTGAGCGGGCAAATTTCTTGCCAATACCAATTGCCACCGAGCCCTCGAGCCCTTAATGTTTCCCCTACTTCAGCAGGAGTTCCAATGGAGCAGTCCAGGGGTAATTCTGTAGATGTATCGACGCGTGTTCAGAACAACTTAGTTATGTAAATTAATTAGTTACATAAATGAGTTGAAAAGAATTCATGTCAAAACCCTCTAAGAAAGGAATACGATGCAAAGAAAAACGAAGCTTCGTGCTCTAGCAACATCAGTACCTTTGGTATTGGTTGCTTCGCTAGTGAGTGCAACTTCAGTGAGTGTTTCATCTGCAGCAGATGCAGGAATGGGACCAGGGCCTAAGGCTAAGACGGCTTCATTCCCTCTAGGCGGAATGGTTGACTATACAAAGCAGCCATACACACCTAAGGCATACGCCTCAGCTGCAAAGGTGAAGGACGGAACTCAAGACTGTTCTTACCACAACACAAGCAAGAAGGATTACAAGGGACAGACAATTACTGTTCTTGCACCACCACCACCAAACATGGGTGAGCCAATGGCACAACACGGCGCAATGTTTGAAAAGCTAACTGGTGGAAAAGTTAAGATCCAGAATGTTCCAATCGGAGATCTGTATCCAAAGCAACAACTTCAATTCCAAACTGGCGCAGCCACATACGATGTAGTTGTTAACTTCTCTAACTGGATTGGTGACTTCCAGAAGTTCTATTACACAATTCCTGCTAAGTACTCATCAGGCAACGGTGAAATGGCTTCAATGCAACCACTCTACAAGGGACTTTATGCTTGGGATGGAAAGACAAAGCTATTCGGTATCGATGCTGACCGTCACTTCCTAAAATATCGCACAGACGTTATTGAAGATGCTGCAGCAGCAGCCTTCTACAAGGAAAAGACAGGCAAGACACTCGGAGTTCCAAAGACTTGGGCCGATTACAACTTGATGGCTTCAACATTTAATGGTTACAAGGCAAAGGGTCAACCTGCCGGAACACCATTTGCAGGATCTGTTGAAATCACAAAGCGTGATGACTTGATGTCAACTGCATTCATCAACCGTGTAGCTGCATACGCAAAGAATCCAAACGTTAAGACTGGTTTCTGGTTCGATGCAAACATGGTTCCACAAGTTAACAACCCAGGATTCGTTCGCGGATTAACTGAGTTCGTTGCTTCAGCTAAGTACTGGCCACAAGGTGGTGGAAACTTCGGTCTATCTGACGAAATTACATCATTCGGTCGTGGTGACGGTCTATTTAGCTACACATGGGATGATGCTTGGTCACAAGCAAACCAGAGCGATAGCCCAATTAAGGGACTCGTAAAGGCTGCACCAAACCCTGGAGCAGAACAAGTATGGAACAGCGTGACAAAGAAGTGGGATACACCTAAGGGTGGCATCAACTACGCTCCATACATTGCATGGGGTTGGTCATCTGCAATTCCTGCTGCATCAAAGAACAAGCAAATGGCTCTTGATTTCCTTTGCTTCTTCACAAACAAGGCAAACCACGCAATCGATCTAACAATCGGACGTACTGGTGTTAACCCATCACGTACAGAAGACTTCTCAGTTGATTTCTGGGTAAAGGGTCTTGGTTGGTCACAAGCAGCAACTCAGTCATGGGTTGACACAATGAACAATTACTCCAAGTCAAAGAACCGCGTATTTGATTTACGCGTTAATGGCAATGGACAGTTCATGGGTGCACTTGGAGATGGTGTAGCAGAAGCTCTAGCGGGCCAAAAGACACCTCAAGCAGCACTAGACGGCGTAGCAGCCAAGTGGAATGAAATTGTCAACACACTTGGTAAGGCTAAAGTCCAGGCTGAATACAAGAAGATGCTAGTTCTCGAGAATTCGTAAGAATTCTTTAACTAGCTTGGCTTAACGACAAGGTCGTGGGGGCCAATCGCTGCAAGGCGAGTAACCCCCACGACACTTGTCTTTAATATTTCTCTACCAGTTTGATTTTTTGGCTTAATTTTGAGATGGTCGGCCCTTAAAAGTTGAGAGGAGATTAGATCTGTGAATAATAAGTTTTATAAGAGACTCTTCCTTCTTCCTGGATTGCTTCTACTTATAGCAATCATTATCTTCCCTCTGCTTTTCACCATTCGCGTCAGTATGTCGAATTGGAACGTTTCACAATCAGGTTTGGATTGGGCAGGCGGGGCAAACTGGGCTCGTATGTTCCAAGACGGCGCCTTTTGGTCTTCAGTACGTCGACTCTTTTATTTCTCATTTGTAACAACAGCTCTTCAGTACGCGTTAGGTTTTGCAGCAGCCCTCTTTGCCTGGAAAGGCATCGCTGCTCGTCGCTTCTTCAGAGTCTTATGGCTCATTCCTTTGATGACTACGCCATCTGTTATGGCGATTGTATGGCGCTCAATCTTTAGAGAAGATATCGGTGCTGCCAACGGTTTACTTTCAAAAATTGGAGTTGATCCAATTGCGTGGTCAACATCTATTGTGCCAGCGACAGTAACAATTACGATCGCTGAAGTGTGGCAGTGGACGCCATTTATGTTCTTAATTTTGTTAGCAGGTTTACTCAGTCTTCCAAAAGAGCAGTTCTTGTCAGCTGAAATTGATGGTGCTTCAACATGGCGCACCTTCTGGAGCATTACATTCCCACTGATGGCTCCAATTAGTATCGGTGCGATTTTAATTCGCTTGATTGAAGCATCAAAGATCTTCGACTCAATCTTTAACTTAACCTCGGCTGGTCCGGGAAGTGCAACAGAGACCACTGCGTATTACCTCTACACCCGTGGTTTGCGAGAGTTCCAGATTTCATACGGTGCAACGATGGGCTTGACCTATTTGATCTTGGCGATTCTTACTTTAACAATTTTGGCTCAACTCTTCTCAAGATTATCGAAGCCGAGAGGTATCTAACTCATGACAAAGATATTTAAGTACCTCTTCATCGGTATCTGGAGCGCATTTGTTTTAGC
>JBILSQ010000047.1:0-5596 GCA_044372035.1 Candidatus Planktophila sp.
AGGCGCAACCTGGTTGCGCACAACCGACTTTGGTGATGACAAAGATCGCGTTCTCACTAAAGCAAATGGTGATTTAACGTACTTCGCATCTGATACTGCTTATTACATTAACAAGCGAGATCGTGGATTTGATATCTGTATCTATATGTTGGGAGCAGATCACCATGGTTATGTCGGGCGTTTAAAGGCCACGGCTGCTTGTGCTGGCGATGATCCTGAATACAACATCCATGTACTCATTGGGCAACTTGTAAAAATTATTGAAGGCGGAGAAGAAGTAAAGCTTTCTAAGCGCGCCGGAACGATTATTACTCTCGAAGAGCTTGTAGAAAAAGTCGGAGTAGATGCCGCACGCTATACATTGATTCGCTATCCGGTGGATACGCCAATGATTTTAGATGTTGATGTATTGAAACGAAATACAAATGAAAATCCGGTGTACTACGTTCAATATGCACATGCACGTATTGCAGGTGTTCTGCGTAATGCCCAAGAACTCAAGATTCCAGTTGGACTTGAAAACTTTGATCCCTCTCAACTTACTCATGACCGTGAGAACGAATTACTGGGAGCACTTGCTGAATTTCCAAAGATTGTTGCAGGGGCGGCAGAAATGAGAGAGCCCCACAGAGTTGCTCGCTACCTCGAAGAACTTGCTGGTGTGTATCACGGCTTCTATGCGGATTGTCGCGTCCTACCTCTTGGCGACGAATCTGTATCTGCAATTCATAGTGCTCGTGCAAATTTATGCGCGGCAACCAAGCAAGTTATTCGCAATGGTTTAGATTTACTTGGCGTGAGCGCACCGGAGAAAATGTAATGAGCAAAAATCTTCAATCTTTGTGGTCAAAGAATGTCTCAATCAAAGATGGCGAACTTCACTGTGCTGGCATTTCAGCTACTTCACTGGCTGCTGAGTTTAAGACACCTACTTTTTTCTTAGACGAAGATGATTTTCGTTCACGTGCATTGACATGGAACTCCGAACTCTCCAATGCATTTGGCCCACAAGCAGGTCGCGTTTACTACGCTGCAAAAGCATTTATTTGCGTCGAAGTTGCACGATGGATTGCTGACATGGGTATTGGAATTGATGTGTGCACTGGGGGAGAACTAGCAGTTGCACTGAAAGGTGGCATCAAGCCTGAAAACATTGAGCTACATGGAAATAACAAATCGTTAGAAGAGATAGAACAAGCAGTTTCTGCCGGAGTAGGCATCATTGTTATCGACTCACTCATTGAAATTGAGCGAGTTGCTGCCATTGCGCAATCGGCTGGAAAAGTTCAAAAAGTTTTACTCCGCTTAACTGCTGGCGTCGAAGCACACACGCATGAGTCAATTGCCACAGCACACGAAGACGTAAAGTTTGGGTTTTCTATTGCAAGTGGGGCGGCATGGCAAGCAGTTATCCAAACCAAAAAGTATTCATCTCTTGAATTGCGTGGATTTCATTCACATATTGGTTCGCAGATATTTGAAACAGAACCATTTGGTCTTGCCGCAGATCGACTCATAGAACTCTTAGCAAAATTCAATGCAGAGTTCGGAGAACAATTACCCGAACTCGATCTTGGTGGAGGTTATGGAATTGCGTATCTAGAGGATGAAGCTGAGATTCAAGCATCAGATGTGCTTAAGACTTTGGCAACCGTGGTCAAGCAATCCTGTGCCAAGCACTCACTGGATGTACCAAAAATTTCAATCGAACCAGGTCGCACAATTGTTGGGCCAACAATGTTTACTCTCTACACAGTGGGCACAACTAAAGTTGTGACTTTAGATAATGGCTCAACTCGAAATTATGTTTCAGTCGATGGCGGTATGAGCGATAACTTGCGCACTGCTTTATACGGCGCCGAATACACCGCAATTATTGCTAATCGCCAATCCTCATCAAAGAAAACTGCAACACGTATCGTAGGAAAACACTGCGAAACAGGGGACATAATTATTAAGGACATAGATATGCCTGCAGATATCGCCCCGGGGGATTTACTTGCTACTCCAGCAACAGGTGCATATGGACGCAGCATGGCCACGAATTACAACCACATCACGCGTCCACCTGTCGTGGCCATAAAAGATGCAAAAGCACGAGTAATCCTGCGCCGTGAGAGCATCGAAGATCTCCTGCGCCTAGATATTTAACGCGCATCTGCTCATCTGTGAAAGAATAAGCACATGGGTGCGCAAAAAAATATCCACATTGGCATGCTTGGCTGCGGAGTTGTCGGCAGCCAAGTTGCGGCGCTGCTCGAAAAAAATAATGCTGAACTCTCTACTCGTGCCGGTGCGACATTAGTTTTGAAGAAGATTGCGGTTCGCGATGCTAAAGCAGCTCGCGACGGAGTAAATCCAGCGTTATTTACAACTGATGCACAATCAATTATTAATGATCCTGATATCGACATCATTATTGAAGTCATGGGCGGAATTGATCCTGCTCGCGAGCTAATTCTCTCTGCAATTAATAGTGGTAAATCTGTCGTAACTGCCAACAAGGCTCTGCTTGCAACACATGGCGCCGACCTATTTACTGCTGCAGATAAAAAAGGCGTAGATCTTTATTACGAAGCTGCCGTTGCCGGTGCGATTCCGATTATTCGCCCAATGCGCGAATCTCTTGTTGGTGATCAAATTACTCGCGTAATGGGAATAGTAAATGGCACAACTAACTACATCCTGACAAAGATGGATGAAGAAGGTCGCGCATTCGCAGATGTTCTCAAAGAAGCACAGAACCTTGGATATGCCGAAGCTGATCCAACTGCAGACATCGAAGGAATCGATGCTGCATCAAAAGCTGCAATCATCGCGGGACTTGCGTTTCACTCAAGAGTGACTGTGGACGATGTTTATCGTGAAGGAATTTCATCAATTACTGCAGATGATGTTGCAGTGGCAAAAACAATGAACCACGTCATTAAGTTATTAGCGATTGCTGAGTTAACTTCAGATGATCGAATTTCAGTGCGAGTTCACCCAACATTGATTCCGCGCAGTCATCCACTTGCTGCAGTTCGAGATGCGTTTAATGCTGTGTTTGTCGAAGCAAAGTCAGCTGGACAACTTATGTTTTATGGTCGCGGTGCAGGAGGCGCTCCAACTGCGAGTGCAATTTTGGGCGACCTCGTTGCAGTTGCTCGACATAAAGTCGGTGATTCAATCGGTCCACGTGAAAGTGATTATGCCGATCGCGCCATCGCACCAATTAGTGACACAAAAACACAATTTCTTATTCGTTTAAATGTTGCTGACAAACCAGGTGTTTTAGCTGCAATCGCGCAAACTTTTGCGACAGAAGGCGTATCCATTCAGACTGTTCGCCAATCTGGCAGAGGCAATGATGCCGAACTAATCGTTGTCAGCCATGGAGCAACAGAAGCCGCGCTTAGTGCCACAGTTAGTGCTCTTTCTAAAATGGAAATTGTTTCTAAAGTTGAAAGTGTTCTTCGAGTGCTTGGAAGTCAAGGCTGATGTCAATATTTTCACGCAGACCAGGAGCGCATCAATGGCGCGGTGTCATTAATGAATATCGTCATCGCTTGCCAGTTTCCGAACAGACTCCAGTCGTAACACTTAATGAGGGCGGAACACCACTTATTTTTGCTTGCTATCTCTCTGAGTTATTAAAAAACAATGTGTGGATTAAATACGAAGGTTTAAATCCAACTGGATCTTTTAAAGATCGCGGCATGACTATGGCTATTTCGAAAGCAGCCGAAGATGGTTCCAAAGCAGTTATTTGTGCATCCACTGGAAATACTTCGGCATCTGCTGCTGCATATGCAGTTAAAGCTGGAATGGTTCCTGCAGTTCTTATTCCTAAGGGAAAGATTGCACTTGGAAAACTCGCACAAGCCGTGGCCCACGGTTCAAAAATCTTGCAAGTCAATGGAAACTTTGATGACTGCCTCACTTTGGCACGAGAGTTATCTGAAAATTTCCCAGTTGCACTCGTTAACTCTGTTAATCCCTATCGCATTGAAGGACAGAAAACAGCATCCTTTGAAGTTGTCGATGCACTCGGTGATGCACCAGATATTCACGCGTTGCCAGTTGGAAACGCAGGAAATATCACTGCATATTGGAAAGGCTACAAGGAATACCGTTCTGATCGCATGAGTACACAGTTACCAGCAATGTGGGGATTTCAAGCAGCTGGTTCTGCACCAATTGTTAAAGGAAAGATTGTTAAGAACCCAGACACGATTGCAACAGCAATTCGAATTGGTAACCCAGCATCGTGGCAGCAAGCTTTAGACGCACGTGATTCATCGGGTGGATTAATTGATGCCGTAACAGATAAAGAAATTCTTGCCGCGTATCACCTCATTGCATCAAAGGAAGGCATCTTCGTAGAACCTTCTTCAGCCGCTGGTTTAGCTGGATTAATTAAGTATCACAAAGCAGGAAAGCTGCCGAAGAATAAAACGATTGTTATTACTGTGACAGGTCACGGATTAAAAGATATTCCGTGGGCTCTTGAAGGCGCCAAGAAACCAATTGTTGTGCCAGTTAGCGTTAAGGCTGCAGCAAAAGCGTTAGGCCTATCAGAAAATGGCTAAACCAACTTTTAGAGCAAACGCTGTACAAATTCAGATACCAGCGACAAGTGCGAATCTTGGTCCTGGCTTTGATTCACTTGGTTTAGCACTCGGAATGCACGATCGATACGTAGCGCAAATTCTTGATGACCCAGGTTTAGATATTGATATTTCTGGAGAAGGCGCAGATGTTTTGCCCCGAACAGAAAAGAACTTGCTCGTTAAGGCTATGTACAGAGGATTTAAATTCTTAGGTGGCGAACCAAAGGGTGTTGCTGTTCGCGCACTTAATGTGATTCCACATGGTCGCGGTCTTGGATCATCGGCCAGTGCAATCGTCGGTGGATTGATGTTGGCTCGTTCTCTTGTCTTAACTGGTGATGACAAGATGAGTAACGAAGATTTACTCAACCTTGCAACAGAGATGGAAGGCCATCCAGATAATGTTGCGGCAGCAATCTTTGGAAATGCCACAATTGCATGGAGTGAAGATCAACGAGGAAAGAACGTTGCGCGTGCAGTGCAAATTCATGTTGACCCACGCATTAGTGCGATTGCATTTATTCCAGAAGGTGCAGTGGCAACTTCAAAAGCTCGCAAACTCTTGCCAGAAAATGTCTCCCATGCAGATGCTGTAGCAAATACAACTCGGGGTGAATTACTTATTTATGCTCTCACTTCACGACCTGATTTGTTGCTAGTAGCCACCGAAGATTTTCTTCACCAAAAGTATCGTCAAGAAGCTATGCCAAAATCTTTTGCTCTACTAAATAAATTGCGCGCCGCCGGAGTTGCAGCTTTTATTTCAGGTGCGGGCCCAACTGTCTTAGCTCTTCACACTGGAGATGCCAATGAAATAACTGAATTACAGCGCGCAGCTGGCTCAGCATTTGAGGTCAAGGCACTAAGTATTTGCACCACTGGAGCGGGAATAGTCGCCTAATTTCGAATTTGTAGGAGTTGGCGCCTCGGTGCTACCCTTATGGCATCTGATCAGCCGGCTCTAGTTAATCGGTGCAAGATTTTTCAGATAAATAAATTACTCG
>JBILSQ010000048.1:0-5559 GCA_044372035.1 Candidatus Planktophila sp.
TGGATACAAAACTCCGGACAGAGCCAAATCTTCCAACTCTGCTGCGACATTGAAGTGTGCGATTTCTAAATCATGTTCACGTTGTCCATCACTGAGAGTCTTTTGAAACTCACTTGTTTCAGCATCCACAAGATAGGCAGCAAAGCCTTCTGCATCTCGCCTAAAGAGTGTGTTAGATAGAGAACAATCTCCCCACCAAAAACCCAACAAGTGCAGACGAACTAAGAGCAGAGCTAGTGCATTTGTCATTGTTGTTACGTCATGCGCTGACACATTGCCCGAGAGTAAAACACGATATGGCAATGAGAACGGCAAGAATCGAGTGGCAAGTGCGCATGGCAACTCTTCACCAGAGCTATCGGTACGGCCTTCGACAACTGCAATTGGATCAACACTAGGTGCGCCTAATTGTTTAAGTTCTCGCAGCATTTTGTATTCACGATTAGCAAATTCCGCGACTGTTTCTTTGATTGCATAGACTTCTGCATCCGGATCATCTGTGGCCCGAACTAAGCGAACAATGTGTCGAGAGATACCGCGCTTTTCAGCCAGTAGCGGATCTTCAGGCCAATTCTCCAAACTCATCTGCCATGGCAAACCTGTGACAGCAGCTATCTCTTCACCGAGTCCAGTAATTCGAAGTGCCATGTTGGCATTCTCTCACATTGAGCCTCTTGGGCTATTGAGTGCTTTAGAATGAAGATATGGCTATCGCGAAAAGAATTTTAAAACCCCGGAAGAAAAAAGAAGTTGTTTCTCAAAATTATGGCGTGATGGGCGCACCGATTAATCGCTCAAATCCATTCTATTTTGGTTTTATCGCAACTCTCGGTGGTTTGTGCGCAATAGTTTTGCTTCGAGCACTCGGAAGCGTAAGCCAAGTATTTGTTCTGATTCTTATTGCACTCTTCTTAGCAACAGGCCTAAATCCAGCAGTTGAAGCAATCAGATCTAAAGGTGTATCTCGCGTAACAGCTGTTGGCATCATTTTTGTCGGCGTAATTTCATTCGTAATCTTCTTCGCGTGGGTTGTGGTTCCTCCCGTAGTTTCACAAGGATCCCAACTCATCAATAACTTGCCTTCCTTGCTGCAAGATCTCAAATCAAATGCCACCATTAATCGATTAAATGATCAGTTTGGTTTGATTGATACGTTGCAAGCAAAATTGCGAGAATTCACCTCTGATGGAACGTTACTTATTTCAACTTTCGGCGGAGTAATTGGTGTTGGTAAATCTGTTATTTCAGGGACTTTATCAGCCTTAACAATTCTGGTGCTTACTCTTTATTTCATCACGTCTCTGCCACAAGCTGTTGCACTCGGTGTTCGCCTAGCACCTGCCAGCCGCCGCGATCGAGTGGCAAAGTTAACGAACGCAATAATCGGCCGAGTTGGTTCATTTGTTGGTGCACAGATATTCATCGCTTTCATGGCTGGCGTCTTTGTTCTAATTCTTGGAACAATCATTGGACTTCCTTCACCTGTGGCAATTGCCATGGTTGTTCTGGTGTGTGCACTCATTCCACTCATTGGCCATTTCTTGGGATGTGGAGTTGTCACAATTATTGCGCTAACGGTTTCTATCCCTGTGGGCGTCATTGCATTCATTACTTATGTTGTCTACGTTCAAATTGAAAACTACGTTGTCACTCCAAGAATTATGAAGAGAACACTTGAAGTACCAGGTGCGGTCACAATTATTGCCGCCCTTATTGGTTCATCTCTTCTTGGCTTAATCGGTGGCTTACTCGCTGTGCCAATTGCTGCAGCAATTATTCTGATTTTGGATGAAGTTGTTTATCCGCGGGCGGATAACTCTTAAAACTCATCCGGTAACGGCAAGCGCTCTGGCGCAATAATTTTGGTTATTTCAGTGAGCACTCTATAAACAGCAGGTTCTCCTACCCAAAGGTGCTTTGCATCTTCTACGGGAATAATTGATATTTGTTTAAGGTCAGTAAATCTCTTGACGGCTTCATCTGGCTTTAAATAATCGTCGTGCTCTGGAACTAAAGCGATTACTGGGCGTCCATCATCGCCCCACCATTTCAAATCATCATCTGTTGAAAAACGCAGTGGTGGACTCAAAAGAATGAGCCCTTTGACTCTTTTGTCTCTCGCAAACTTAAGCGCTAAATCTGTGCCGAAAGACCAACCAACGATCCAGAGATTTTCCAGTTTTAACTCATCAAAGCAGTAATTAATCATTGCTTCTACATCAAAGCGTTCTGATACCGCATTATCGAAATGTCCAGTACTTGTACCGGCATCACTTGTTGTGCCTCGTGTATTAAATCGCACGATATTTATTGCCGCCATCGCAGGCAATCTATTCGCAGCTTTCTTGTATACATGGCTATCCATCATGCCCCCAGCAGTTGGCAGTGGGTGAAGCATCAATATTGAGCCATTTGGTGCATCAAGTGTTCGCGCGATTTCGCCAACAAGATCTATTCCATCTTCGGTACGAACTACAAATGGGGTTCTCGCAGCGGGCAAAACAGTGCTCGGGCGAATTAGTTCGGACATGTCAGCAATCTTATCTACCAACGGGATTAACTGACGACTACTCTTTGCACATGCCTACACGTCCAAAGACTTTTGATTCGCATTACCCAGTAACTGGCGATGCCGTTGGAACTTTTCCTATTCACACAGATGCAGATGTTCGAGTCGCTGTTGCTCAGGCTCGTATCGCATCCGATAAATGGGTTGCACTCGGCTTTAGTGGACGTAAGAAAGTTTTATTAGCATGGAGCAAGTTACTGATGGAGCGCGTTGATGAGTGCACTGCACTCATTTCTATGGAGACCGGAAAACCTGTCAGTGATGCAAAACTTGAAGCATCTCTTGCTGCCGGACATCTTGCGTGGGCTGCTCGACATGCACAACAAGTAATGCGTACTTCGCACCGTTCACCTGGTGCGGTGATGGCAAATATGTCAGCAACCGTAGAACGTTCACCACTTGGTGTTGTCGGTGTTATTGGTCCTTGGAATTACCCAATTTTTACTCCCATGGGATCTATTGCATACGCCCTTGCTGCAGGAAATACCGTTGTATTTAAACCAAGTGAATACACACCAGGTGTTGGTGTGTGGCTTGCTCGTACATTTGCAGAAGTTGCACCATTTCCAAATATTTTTCTCTGCGTAACAGGTCTTGGCGATACTGGACGAGCTCTGTGCGAAGCGCACGTAGATAAGTTAGCTTTTACTGGATCGACAAAAACTGCCATGGTTGTTGCTGCAACGTGCGCAAAAACCATGACTCCTGTTGTGCTTGAGTGCGGTGGAAAAGATCCTGTCATCATCGCTCATGATGCCGATATCAAGCGGGCTGCTGAAAATACGATTTGGTCTTCTATGTCTAATGGCGGACAGACATGCATCGGCGCAGAACGCGTTTATGTCGTCGATAGCGTTGCCGATCAATTTATTGCAGCGATGTTAGATGCGGTAAAGGATATTAAACCTGGCGAACCCGGTGTTGGAAACTACGGACCAGCGACAATGCCTAAACAATTAGACATCATCGAAGCACATATTAAAGATGCAATTAAAAGTGGTGGTCGAGCAATTTATGGCGGCGCTAAATCAGTTAAGGGTCCATACGTTGAGCCAGTTATTCTGGTCGATGTTCCTGAAGATTCAAGTGCAATGCAGGATGAAACCTTTGGCCCAACAATCGTAATTAATCGTGTTAAGAATGTGGATGAAGCAATCATTCTCTCTAACGCATCACGCTATGGACTGGGTGCATCTATTTGGTCAAAACGTCAAGGAAAAAGAATTGCTGCCCAGCTTCATTGTGGAATGGTTGCAATCAATTCAACTATTTCATTTGCTGCAGTGGCTTCTGTTCCCTTCGGCGGTGTGAAAGATAGTGGTTATGGTCGCATTCATGGGCCAGAAGGAATTCTCGAATTTACATATGCACGAACAATTGTGCGTGCTCGTTTTCAATTACCAATCGCGTTCACAAGTTTTAAGAGAACTGCCGGTAATGACAAGTTGATTATTAAATTAACTAAATGGTTAAACGGTCGCTTCGGTTAACAATCTTTAACTAGTAGCGAGGCGCATTTCTAGTACGTTCGGTTCGTGGTTTCCTATCTCCACGTTTTGCCCAACATGCGTTGTGCCAATGTCGTCTTCCTTCTTCATCACCTTCGAGCCACGCAACTGTGTGAGGTGTTGCCATTGGAATCATTTGATCACAGCCAGGACATCTATATGGTTTATTAGATGATGAACCCGTAATCTTGCGAACTACGTAAGAACCATCTGTGTGTTCTTCCATGGTTTGATTGGAAGTTGCAATGTCGCGATCTTCACTCTGTGGCCGCTTATTTTTGGGATAATTCTTACGCGGGCTCATGAAGTTATTTTCTCGCATTTTCGACTTAATTGTGGCAAGGTAACCATGTGAACGTCATTGAAGTTCAGGGATTGCATAAATCTTATGCGGACACCAAAGCCGTAGATGGCATAGATCTCACTATTGCCCACGGTGAAATCTTTGCTCTCCTTGGCCCCAATGGTGCGGGCAAGACGACAACGGTCGAAATTCTTGAAGGATTTAGAAAAGCTGACTCCGGTTCAATCTCTGTTCTTGGATTTGATCCTGCGCGGCGCGGAATCCAATCTCGAATTTGGCGCAATCGAATTGGCATAGTTTTGCAATCAACAGCAGATGCTGGAGATCTCTCAGTTATCGAGACGCTCTCGCACTTTGCCAAGTATTATTCAAAAGCTCGGGATGTAGACGAAGTAATTAACTCGGTTGGCCTTGATGAAAAACGCAATGCACTCATTCGCACATTATCTGGTGGTCAACGCCGGCGATTAGATGTAGGCCTTGGAATTATTGGTTCTCCCGAACTCTTATTTCTTGACGAACCAACCACTGGCTTTGATCCAGAAGCCCGTCGTGCATTCTGGTCACTCATTGAGAGTTTGCGTAAAGGTGGAACAACAATCTTGCTTACTACGCACTATCTAGATGAAGCCGAAGCGCTAGCTGATCGAGTTGCAGTAATCACTCGTGGAAAGATTCTTGAAGTATCAACGCCGGCGCAATTAGGTGGGCGTGCTTCAGCAAAGGCTCGCGTTCAATGGAAATCTAATGGCGTAATGCAAGAAGAGTTCACCGATAACCCCACTGAAGTTGTTCGCAAACTAACTGCAGAATTTCCGGGCGAAGTTCCAGAGTTACAGGTGCTACGTCCTTCCCTTGAAGATATTTACCTCTCCATGATTGGAGAGAAGTAATGAGCACAAAGAATTCTCTGCCAACCACAATCGCACTTGGTGTCGCACGTGGTGGATTAGAAATACGCCAATTTATGCGCCAACGAGAGTCCGTTGTTTTCACACTGGCATTTCCAATTATCTTGTTAGCAATCTTTGGTTCTGTCTTTAAAACAACTATCGCAGATGGGGTTACCTTCAGCCAATACTTTGTGGCTGGCATGATCGCATCCGGTCTTGTTAATACCGGTTTTCAGCAACTTGCAATCACTATTCCGATGGAACGTGAATTTGGTTCGCTCAAGC
>JBILSQ010000049.1:0-5541 GCA_044372035.1 Candidatus Planktophila sp.
TTTGTCGCCAAACTTTGCAAAAAGATCCTTATTGCACTCATACCAGAATGGTCGTTCCCAACCAGCTGTCTCATAAAAGACTGCTCCAAGTTTTGCTTCGCGATCGTAATATGGGGACAAGCGAACTTTACGATTTGATTCGTACTGCTCGAGTGGGTGAACAATTCCGTATGTCTTATTAAATGACTCAGCAACGCGGGCTTTCACGTGCTTGTCATCTTTATGGTGCTCATGGAAACGAGCGATGTTTGATGCATGTAGATCAATATGAGAATCTCCCAAGACCATCCACTCTGCTACAGATTTCGCAGTTCCTGGACCTTCTTTAATCCATACAGCTGCTACAGACCAGAGTCCCTTTACTTCAGGAGTTTCTCCCAAGATAGGCATTCCGTCTGGTGTGTACGAAAGAATTCCATTACATGCATACTTTTCACGAACGTTTTCGTCTCCAACAATTGATGGCATCAGTTCGTATGAGTGTTCATCTTGGATATCAAAATCAACCTGTGTAAATGCGAACTCAGTAGGTGACAGAGTTGCAGTTGCATTTGATGGTAGATCTTCTGCGTTATAAAGAATTGGACGGTGTGCATAGGATCCGATTTCAAGACCTGTACCGTGTTGACGCTCGTACATGAATGTGTCCATGTCACGAATAATTGGCCATTCGATGTCTCCCTTAGCGCCAGCAAAAAATGGAACTGGTCCAATATCTTTCATCTGGTGTACCGCGGGAGTAAGTGGAATATGTGCGCCAGCCATTGCAGCAAGCTTTGGTGACCAGCAACCTGTTGCGATCACAACGTAATCAGCTTCGATTGTTCCTTGATCAGTGACAACTGCCTTGACGCGACCGTTTTCGGTTGTGATGTCTTGAACTTCAACGTTGGCAAATGATTGCGCAGCGCCCATCTCTGCTGCCTTTTCGCGCATCAATGTTCCTGTGCGAAGTGAGTCAACAACGCCCACTGTAGGTTGGTAATAACCACCAAGGATTACCGTTTCATCAATATAGGGAACGAGTTTCTTAACTTCTGCTGGGGAAATAATTCGACCACCATCGACGCCCCATGATTTTGCTGAAGTAATGCGACGAGCAAGTTCTTGCATACGCTCAGGAGTACGAGCAACTTCAATTCCACCAGATTCTGTAAATGTTCCGAACTCTTTGTATTGGCGCATGCTCTCTGCAGTAATCGCTGTCATCTCTTTTGAGTGATCAACAGGGAAAATAAAGTTTGATGCGTGTCCAGTTGAACCACCAGGGTTTGGCAGTGGTCCTTTATCAATCTGAACGATGTCTTTCCATCCAAGCTTTGCAAGGTGATAAACCATGCCGTTGCCGACGATGCCTGCGCCAATAACGACGCACTTTGCTTTGCTAGGTAACTTGCTCATTCTTTTTCCTCGTTCTTTTTTGGTGGTGGTTGGTGGTTAGAGATTTTTTCGAATTGATGTTTCGAAACCTTCGACGTGATCACGCATTGCTTTAGCCGCTGCCTTGCCATCATTGGCAGCAATAGCTTCGAGCAAAGCGCGGTGTTCAATGATTGCCTCTGAAAGCTCTTCTACTTGATCGAGTGCTAAGAACCAGATGCGAAGGGCGTGGGCGTAGTAATTATCGAGTGAGGATGCCAAAAACTCATTGTGAGTGCACTCGTATATGTGATGATGAATTCTTTGATCTAGCTGGATTAGTTTGCGCATCTCAGGCTCGCCCTTAATTGCATCAATTTCTTTGATTAGTTCAAGAGTGATGGCGCGATCAGACTTTGTTGAACGAAGCGCTGCTAACTCAGCAGCCTTTATCTCAAGAACTGCGCGGACTTCAGAGACTGCAGCCAAGTTTTCGACATCTACATTTGATACGAACATGCCTCGACGTGGGAAAACTTCTACTAATTTTTCATTTGCCAAAATACGCAGCGCTTCACGAATTGGTGTGCGGCCAAAATTTAACTTAGCCATCAATGTAGCTTCAGAAATAAGTGAGCCAGGTTCTAATTCAAGTGTGATGATCTTCGAGCGAATAACTGCGTACGCTTCTTCGGCAAGGGAAGTACCTTCAGGTCCGCGAGTGAGGATTTCCTGGGAGGCAGCGCTGCTCATGGAAGGGATCGTATATCAGTTGTATACGAATGAATAGCCTCCTAGAAGAGGTATTTCACGAAGAGCCAGGCGCTTGCCCCGAATCCTGTGATTAAAACCAGCCCTCTGTAGAAAAGTGGACTCATGCGCGTAGCCCACCGGCCCCCCAGAGTTCCGCCCACTGCAGAGCCCGCAAGGAGGGCGATCGCGTAAGGCCAATGAACTAAACCACTAAAGATGTAAATGATGTTTGAAACAAGACTAGTAAGGCCAACAATCAAATTCTTAGTGGAGTTAAGTAGAGCTGGATCGCGTCTGGCATCACGTGCAAGAACAGCAATAACCATCACGCCTTGGCCCGGACCAAAATATCCACAATAAAAACCACTGCCACCTATACCAAGATATTCCAAGTTCTTGTGGTGCTTACCACGATGTGGCTTTACCTTAACGAGCAACGTAAGCGTCGCTCCAAGCAATAAGAATGGAACTATCTTCTCAAAAACCTCTGGTGGCAGCTGCAACAGCGCAACGGCGCCGAATGCTGCCGTAACAATAGAAATCACAATCAATGAGAAATACTCTTTAACTAACTCTTTTACTCTATGGCGAATGCTGATGAGTGCAAAAAAATTAGCCGGAGTCACGCCTATTGCATTTGTTATTGCTGCACTTACTGGCGACAGCCCTGCTGCAAGCAGCACCGGAAAGGAGATAACTGATGCCCCGCCCGCCATGCCATTTATCACACCAACTAGTAAGCCTGTTATCGCAATGAACAATAACTCGAGCATAATTTAGTTTAACTCATGCGCAGCAATTAGATCCGCTGGCGTATCGATATCTATCAATGCACTTGGCTTTACTTGTACCTCATCAATAATCAGCACATCACAGAGCGCGCGCATAGATTGACCATGCAGATCACCTAGTTTGCCTAATGCTGAAAGTAATGAATCTCTTCGATAGATGGCACACAATGGTTGCTTAAATCCATCTGAATCAACTGGCATTACAGCATCACTCTTAATTGCATCTAGTAATTGCGAGAATAAAGAGGAGCCATACGGCATATCCACGGCTGCAACAGCGACAAATTCCGTATCAATTTCGTGTAAACCGCGTGCGATGCCAGCGACAGGACCACCAAGTGGTGGATCTTCAAAAACATCTTTACCAACTATGACTGTTTTAATATCTGTAGGAATGAAACTAAGTACCTGATCCAGAAGTGTTATCCCGTTTAGAAGCGCCTGCGATTTATCCGAGCCGAAACGCTTATTAGTGCCACCGGACAAAACAATGACGCTCCACGTTTTCATGAGCAAATTATCTTCTTAATCGCTGTAATTGATGAACAATTACGCCAGCAATTAATCCCCAAAAAGGCGATCCAACGCCCAAGGCAGATACTCCTGAGATTGTTACAAGGAATGTAACGACAGCTGAGTCTCGATAATCCTTATCCTCCATCGCATCTACTAATGAAGTAGTAATAATTGGAAGCAAAGCGATTCCCGCTAAGACCGCTGTGAGTTCGCCGGGAAATGATCCAAATAGAGTTGAAAACACTCCTGCGAACAATGCGGCCACACAATATGCAAGGCCTGCAATTACTCCGGCGAAGTATCTAGTATCTGGATTCGGATCACTCTCTTCTGTAATTGCAATGCTTGCAGTAATGGATGAAAGGTTTACGCCAGATCCACCGAATCCTGCACCAAGTAGAGATAAAAACCCTCCAAAGTGGACAATGGCATTTATTGGCGGAACATAGCCAACAGCTTTTAACAGAGCGATACCTGGTGCGTTCTGAGATGTCATTACCAGTAGAACTATTGGAATAGTTAGTGTGAAAAAAGCACCGACCGGAAATGTCGGATTGGTCCACACAGGTGTAACAATTGAAAGCTTTATCTCAGGGATGTTTATCTTGGATTGGAGTGCCACAACTAAAACTCCGATTACGAATGCAAAAACAACTGGAGCACGTAATTTAATTGCTTTCGCAACAAAGAACATCATCAGCATCGAAATTCCGAGTATCGGGTTTATTCGAGTAGATGAAAATATCTTCACGCCAAAGGTCAGCAATACGCCTGCGAGCATCGCCATAATCACTGCATGTGGAATAGTCTTCATGAGCTTACTGAAAATACCCGTGTAACCAATAAGCATGAGAATTACCGAAGCAACAAAGTACGCGCCAATCACTTCGCTAAATGGATGATCGACTAAACCTGTAATCAATAACGCAGTTGTTGTTGACGCCCACGAACCAATAATGGGAATCCCAAATCTCAAACTCATGAGAAGAGCAAAGAGTCCAGATCCCATGAAGATTGCGAGAAGCCATGAATTAGTGAGTTCTACTGAGAGATTGGATGCTTGTACCGCTTGATACAAAATTGCAATTGGTCCTGTTATTGAAACAAAGACAACTAAGAGACCGGAGAATAAACCTGACCACGATGCAGCTTCAGGTAGGTTCGCAATATTTTTGCGAATATCTCTTAGAATTGAAATCTGTAAACCTTTCCCGTGCGCAAATAAAGTAGCCCCGAAGGGATTCGAACCCTCGTAGCTGGCTTGAGAAGCCAGAGTCCTAGGCCGCTAGACGACGGGGCCCTAGATTTTTCAAAAACGATCGCCTTCGGCTTTCGTTTTCTCTTTTCAAAAACGATCGCCTTCGGCTTTCATTTTCTTGTTTCAAAAAATATAACTTAGTTCGCTGGGGTACCAGGACTCGAACCTAGACTTACTGAACCAGAATCAGCAGGGCTGCCAATTACCCCATACCCCAAAATAGGCAGTGCAAAGAATACCGCACCAATTAGAGCGTTAGCGCCGCTGCAATACGAGCCAGCGATGCATCTTTACCAAGTAACTCCATTGATTCAAATAGCGGTGGAGAAATTGTGCTGCCCGTAGTTGCAATACGAACTGCAGTAAATGCAATACGAGGCTTGAGTCCCATCTCTTCGATCAAGCTTGCACGAAGGGAAGCTTCAATGTTTTCGTGGGTCCATGACGTTAATGGTTCTAACTCTTTTAGCGAACGCTTCAAAATATCCTTAGAAACTGAATCAGTTATCTTTGAAACACTCTCTGCTTCTACTGCAAACTCTTTTACAAATAAGAACTTGAGCATCTGTGGAACTTCGTCGAGTTTAACAATGCGCTCTTGAATAATCGGAAGTGCAGATTTTACGAGGGCAATTTCAGAGTCGGTACCAGTGATAATTCCAGCTTTTGTGAGAAACGGTAGCGACCACTTTAAAAACTCATCAATTGTGAGGGCGCGGATCTTGTCGCCATTAATTGCTTCGAGTTTTTTCATATCAAATCGGGCTGGAGATGAATGTACTTTTTCAACGGTAAACAATTCGCACAGCTCTTTCATCGTAATGTTCTCTCGATCATCACCAGGAGACCAACCAAGTAGAGCTA
>JBILSQ010000050.1:0-5482 GCA_044372035.1 Candidatus Planktophila sp.
TGCCGATCAGATTGGAACGGTGGATTCTTTCGAAACTCTCAGCAATAACTGCTCTCACACCAAGAAGGGCCGTACCTTTTGCAGCCCAATCTCGAGATGAACCAGAACCATATTCTTTACCAGCAAGAATCACCAGCGCTACGCCGGCTTTTTGGTAATCAATAGATGCATCGTAAATTGTTTCTTGCTCACCGTTTTTAAGGAAGTTTCGAGTGAAACCACCTTCGACGTCATCGAGTAACAAGTTCTTTAGGCGAATGTTTGCGAAAGTTCCACGAATCATTACTTCGTGATTTCCGCGACGTGAACCATATGAATTAAAGTCCTTACGGTCGACGCCATTTTCTTGAAGGTACTTTCCGGCAGGTGAATCCGCTTTGATATTTCCAGCAGGTGAAATGTGATCAGTCGTCACGGAATCTCCAAGAATAGCCAAGACGCGCGCAGCAGAAATATCTGTAACCGGTGTTGGCTGTGCCGGCATCGCGTCAAAGTACGGAGGCTTGCGAACATATGTAGATTGCGGATCCCATTCAAAAGTTTTGCCTGTTGGTGTATCAAGTGATTTCCATCGATGGTCGCCATCAAAGACACTCGCATAATCTTTGCTAAACATCTCTGATGAAATCGATGAATCAATCACGCTTTGAATTTCTTGTGGTGAAGGCCAGATATCTGCCAAATAAACTGGTTGACCATCTGAACCAACGCCCAATGAATCCTTACTGAAATCGTGGTCCATTGTTCCGGCTAAGGCATACGCAACTACTAGTGGAGGCGATGCAAGATAATTCATCTTTACATCTGGGCTGATTCGACCTTCGAAGTTTCTATTTCCTGAAAGCACTGCACTGACAGCTAGATCGTGTTCGTTGACTGCTTTGCTCACTTCTAAAGGCAGTGGTCCTGAATTTCCAATACAGGTTACGCAGCCATATCCCACAAGGTTAAATCCAAGTTTTTCCATGTAAGGAGTCAGGCCTGCTCGATCGTAATAATCTGTAACAACTTTTGAACCAGGAGCCAATGTTGTTTTCACCCAAGGCTTAGACGAGAGGCCTTTTTCCACGGCTTTCTTTGCAAGTAACGCTGCGCCAATCATTACTGAAGGGTTTGAAGTATTGGTACAGGATGTAATTGAAGCAATAACAACGTCACCATTTTTAATTGTTGTGCTCTTGGCATTTACTTTGATATCAATTGATTTTTGTGCAGTTTTCTCACCGAAATACGTTGGCAGAATTTTTTCGAATGCTGCCTTCGAATCTGATAGTGAGATGCGATCTTGTGGACGCTTTGGTCCAGCAATGGAAGGCACTACAGTTGATAAATCCAGCTCAATGTTCTCTGAAAAACGTGGTGACACTTCTGGGTTGTGCCAAAGTCCTTGGAGTTTTGCGTACTGGCGAACTAACTCCACTTGCTCGGTGCTGCGTCCAGTGAGAGTCAGATATCGCAATGTTTCTTCATCAATTGGAAAAATTGCACATGTAGAACCGTATTCAGGACTCATGTTTCCAATTGTTGTGCGATTAGCCATCGGCACTGAAACCACACCTGGACCATAGAATTCAACAAACTTACCGACCACTCCATGTTTGCGAAGAATTTCAGTAATAGTCAGTGCGAGATCTGTAGCCGTTGTTCCGAGTGGCAGTTCTCCACTGAGTTTGAAACCAACTACTCGCGGAATCAACATAGATACTGGTTGACCCAGCAGCGCCGCTTCGGCTTCGATGCCACCAACGCCCCAACCAAGGACACCAAGCCCATTGACCATAGTTGTATGTGAATCAGTTCCTACGACAGTATCCGGATATGCACGCAAGACACCATTTACAGTTCTTGTCATAACCACGCGGGCTAAGTATTCAATGTTTACTTGGTGAACAATTCCAGTTCCGGGCGGGACCACCTTGAACTCATCAAAGGCACCCTGTCCCCAACGCAAGAATCTGTAACGTTCACGATTTCGTTCATACTCAATATCTGTATTTTGCTCGAAAGAATCCTTTGTACCGAATACATCGGCAATGACGGAGTGATCGATAACTAATTCCGCAGGTGCTAGTGGATTAACTTTCGCAGCATCTCCCCCAAGTGCGACGATTGCTTCGCGCATGGTTGCGAGGTCCACGATGCAAGGAACGCCAGTAAAATCTTGCATGACAACACGTGCAGGAGTGAATTGAATTTCAGTATCAGGTTCGGTGTGTGGGTCCCACTGAGCTAACGCTTTGATGTGAGCGCTCGTAATATTCGCGCCATCTTCGGTGCGCAGTAAATTCTCGAGAAGTATCTTCAAGCTAAAGGGAAGATTACTTGCCCCTTCAATTTTCGAGATATCAAATATTTCATACGTCTTTCCAGAAACATTTAAAGTGCTCTTGGCATTAAAAGAGTTCGTACTCACCGTAGCTCCAACCTAAAAGTATCTTGACGTCAAGATACCTTATTCTGAGTAAAGAGCGCAACAGATTCGATGTGGTGAGTCATCGGGAACAAGTCAAAGGCGCGAATCCGCTCAATTGCATATCCGAACTCGGCTAAATACGCGGTGTCTCTGGCAAGGGCTGCTGGATCACACGCCACATAAACAATTGCTCGCGGAGATAAACGGGCCATCTCTTGCACAACGCTTTTACCTGCGCCTTCGCGTGGAGGGTCCAAAATCACCACATCTGCCTTAGCGATTCGAGTGATTATCTTTGCCACATCTCCAGTTGTAATTTCAACATTAGAGTGTGCTGCAAAATTAACCTTCGCATCTGAAGTTGCATCTTTGCTGCCTTCGACCAAATGTATGGATCCAGAGGCTCCGACATCATCCAAACAAGCCGCTGTAAACAACCCGACTCCTCCGTATAAATCTAAAACATGCTCGCCATTTTTTAATTGCGCAAAACTAGTTACTACGTGCGTTAAAACTTCTGGTGCACATTTGTGTCCTTGCCAAAAAGATCTCTGACTTACTTGCAGGAGTCGATCTCCAACGCGTTCATGCAATACCGCTGGGCCGCTATTTTGTCGGAACTTGCCCTCACCGCTTTTTGGGCCTTGCGCCAACATTCGTTCACCTTCTGATGAACAAGCGATTTCCAACCGAACATCCGCTGATAATTTTTGTGTTGCGAGTTCAGCGATCCCTATTTCAGGCACTGCAATGAGGCACTCTTTAACAGGAATTACTTGGTGACTTCGGGAAGAGTAAAAACCAATTGCGCCAGTTGAATCAGTTGTTGCTGTTATGCGTGTGCGCCAATGTAAGGGTTGATCAACTTCTTCCACTTCTATCGAAATTGGCAATTTCGCTATTCTTTCAAATTGTTCAGTAATGACATCAGCCTTCAATTTTCTTTGGGCTGAGATAGATACATGTTGAAAATCGCAACCCCCGCACCCGTCGCGATGAGCATATGCACACGGGGCTTGAACTCGATCAGGACTTGGTGTGATCACATTTATTACATCGGCGCGAATAAAATTGGCGCTAGTGCTAGTTATTTCAATCTCTACTTTTTCACCAGGAATACCGTGGCGCACAAAGATGACAGCTTTCTTACCTGATTCACTTTCGTGGCGAGCGATGAAGTGTCCGCCGTGGGCAACTTTCTCTATTTCAACGCTCAGACGTTGGCCTACCTGCAGGCTTATTTTCGCCTTTGATTCCATGTATCTAAGAGTAAGGGTGTAAGTTGTACTACGTGCACGTAGTCATTATGGGTTGCGGTCGAGTTGGCTCTACCCTTGCAATTGAGTTGGAATCCGCTGGTCATTCAGTTTCAATAATTGATCAAGCACGAGAGTCTTTTCGTCGATTAGGGCCAAATTTCAAAGGTCACACAGTCACTGGCATGGGTTTTGACCGCGACACACTCCTTGAAGCAGGAATCGAAAAAGCGAGTGCATTTGCCGCGGTAAGTAATGGCGATAACTCAAATATTCTTGCTGCTCGTGTTGCTAGAGAAACTTACAAAGTTGAAAATGTTGTTGCGCGAATCTACGACCCAGGTCGCGCGGAAATTTACCAGCGCCTAGGTATTCCAACTGTTGCAACTGTTTTATGGACAACTGATCAAATCTTGCGACGAATTGTTCCAGAAGGATCAAAATCAGAGTGGCGCGATGCAAGTGGTGCTGTGCAACTCTGCGAATTTCACCCAGTATCTGGATGGTTCGGTTTGCCTGTGGCAAAAATTGAGAGCATTACCGGAGCTCGCGTGGCATTTATTACGCGCCTTGGTTCAGGTTTGATTCCAGATGAACATACTGTTTTTCAAGATGGCGATTTATTGCACATGATGGTCAGAGATGAAGATTTAGCAAATGTCGAAAAATCTTTTACACATGATCCTGAGAGCGCCTCATGAGAATTGCTATAGCCGGAGCCGGCAACGTGGGTCGCGCAATCGCACGCGAACTCCTCGATAACGGTCATCAAGTTCTTCTCATTGAAAAAGATCCAAAAGCAATGAAGTTGCAGAGTGTGCCAGATGCTGAGTGGCTAATGGCTGATGCCTGCGAGATAACCTCATTAGATAACGCAAAGCTAAATAACTGCCAAGTTTTAGTTGCCGCAACTGGAGATGACAAAGTTAATCTCGTGGCATCACTTCTTGGAAAAACTGAATACGGAATTCCACGTGTGGTTGCACGTATCAATCACCCAAAGAATGAATGGTTATTCGACTCTTCTTGGGGAGTCGACGTAGCAGTATCAACTCCACGAATCATTACGGCACTCGTTGAAGAAGCCGTAAGTGTTGGCGATGTTGTCCGCTTATTCTCCTTTAGAAGAGGTCAAGCGAACTTAGTCGAACTCACTCTTCCTGATAATTCATCGTGTATCGGTAAAACTGTAGAAGAAATTGAATTACCAGATAACGCTTCTCTTGCTGCGATTGTGCGCGATGGACAGGTCATCGCTTGTTCGGCGCACGATGTTTTTGCTGCGGGCGATGAATTGCTATTTGTTGCATCGGCTGCAGCTGAAGCCCAGATAAAAGCTTGTTTTATTCAGAGTTAACTCTCAGGTTTTCCCGTTGGAACTTTTTTAATAATTAACCAAGATCCCCATGCTGCCGCTGCAAAAAGCGGATATCCCATGGCTAAATTAACGCTTCCCAATAAGTTTAGATTTTCAGGTCCACTGAGATAAATCGGCACTTGTACAAGCAAGCGCAGATAAAACATTCCAACCCACAACCATCCCGCGCGTATGTAAGCCTTTTTACGTTCTGGATTTTTTCTCCACAAAAGGTTTTCGCCCAGAATCGGACCGAGAACTAGGCCAAGTATCGGCCAGCCAACAACATTGGCAATTAAGTACACTGTGCCGTATACGAGATTTGTAAAAAACTTAGGTAAGAAGAAATCGGTTGCATTACCGGTGCGATTAGCTAAATACGCACAAAAAGCAACACCAATGAATCCAGAAATAACGTGCTGAATTGTGTCTTTACGCATTAAACGAATAATTGTC
>JBILSQ010000051.1:0-5463 GCA_044372035.1 Candidatus Planktophila sp.
TAAGAAAGTCATTGCAGTTTTAGGTTGCGGTGGCGACAGAGACAATTCAAAGCGCAACCTCATGGGCCAAGAACTCTCATTACGAAGCGATATTGCAATCTTTACTAGTGATAATCCTCGATCTGAAAAACCGGATGCGATTCTTAAACAGATGACTTCTGGATTGAAAATTTCATCACCCAGTGCAGTCGTGCAAGATCGCGCCGAAGCAATTCAATTAGCTGTCAATCTTGCCCAACCTGGGGATGTAGTAATAATTCTGGGTAAAGGTCACGAACGTGGTCAAGAAATTCAAGGGGTTATCCATCCATTTGATGATCGACTAGTTCTTGCACAAGCAATCGAGGGCAAAAAATGATTGCACTTACTCTGGCACAAATAGCCACGATTGTGGGCGGTAAAACTTATGGAGATTCTTCCCAAGTAATTACGTCAGCACCGGTCTTTGATTCACGAGATGCGGTTAAAGGTTCACTCTTCTTAGCACTCGTTGGTGAAAACTCTGATGGACATGATTTCACCGAGAACGCACAATCACATGGTGCTTCGGGGTTTATGACTACTCGTGAAGTTAAAGGCAATGGTGTAATTGTTACTGATGTGCTGCTTGCTGTGCGAGCACTGGCGGCATACGTTCGCAATGAGTTGCCAGATCTAAAAGTTATTGCAATCACGGGTTCTAGTGGAAAGACCACTACTAAAGATTTACTGGCATCAATACTTTCGAGCCGCGCGCAATGTGTTTCAACAAAAGCATCTTTTAATAATGAACTTGGCGCTCCTATTACTCTTCTTGAATGTACCCCCGAAACGAAGTACTGCATTCTTGAAATGGGAGCTCGCCATCTAGGTGATATCGCTGCGTTGTGCGAAATGGCTAAACCAGATGTTGGAGTTGTATTACGAGTGGGCACCGCACACTTAGGCGAATTCGGAAGTGTTGAAAAAATAGCCCAAACAAAGGGCGAACTCATTCAATCATTAGCTCCTGATGCAATTGCAGTTCTTGGTACATATGACGCATATACAAAAGCTATGAAATCGCATCACACCGGTAAAATCATTTACTTTGGTGAAGATGCTCATGATGATGTTCGCGCAGCTGATGTAGAAATGCGCGAGGCCAGAGCGCACTTTGATTTGGTGACACCAGAAGGTCGTGACGCAGTTGGCATGCGCTTAATCGGTGCACATCAGGTATCAAATGCACTCGCAGCTGCTGCGGTGTGTACCGCCCTTGAAATACCTATTGAAGTGATAGCCAGTGGATTATCTACAGCAGATAGTGCAAGTAAATGGCGCATGCAAATCGATGAAGTTGATGATCTATTGATAATAAATGATTCTTACAATGCAAATCCTGAGTCAATGAAGGCAGCACTGGATTCATTAGTTTTATTCGCACAAGAACGCGGGGGAGCATCGTGGGCTTTCCTTGGCCAAATGCATGAGTTAGGTCCGCAAAGTAATGCTCTTCACGCATCTGTTGCAGCACATGCACATGAACTTGGTATTGATCATCTAGTAAGTGTTGGAACACGAGCATTTGCTGACGGCATTCCAGCCATGAGTCCTACTACGCTTCACTATTGCGAAGACATCGAACAAGCACTCTCACTTGTCTCACATTGTGCACCTGGGGATGTAGTACTTGTGAAAGCTTCACGTTCGGAGCACTTTGAAATGCTCAGCCGGGGGTTAGAAGATTCATGGAAAGAACTGCGCAGAGAGGATAAAAAGTGAGAGTTATTCTCATTGCAGGAGCCTTTGCACTTCTGTTTTCTCTCTTTGGTACGCCTCTACTTATTCGTGCGCTAGCCAAACGCGGATTTGGACAAGTCATTAGAGATGACGGTCCGACTTCTCACCACACAAAACGCGGCACACCGACTATGGGTGGAATTGTCATCATCCTTGCAGCCGTTCTTGCTTACTCAATTGCGCACGTATTCTCAGGGCGCCCACCAACTGTTTCAGCACTCTTGGTCATTGGTCTTGTTATAGCTTTAGGTTTTATTGGCTTCATTGATGATTATTTGAAGATTTCACGCAAACAATCTCTTGGCTTAACCGGAAAGCAAAAGTTATTAGCGCAAGCATTTACTGCATCCCTATTTGGTTATCTTGGAATTCAGTTTGCTGACTTGGATGGATTAACCCCGATTTCTTTGAATCTATCGACGGTCCGAGATACGTCCATAGTTTTAGGCCCAGTACTGGTTGTGATTTGGGTGGCTTTAATGGTCATGGCAACCAGTAACGGCGTTAATCTCACAGATGGTTTAGATGGATTAGCCAGCGGTGCATCAGTAATGACGTTCTTAGCATTTGTACTGATTGGCGTATGGGAGTTCGGACAGAGTTGCGCGATAACTACTTCAACTAATTGTTATGCAGTTCGTGATCCATTGGACTTAGCAGTGCTGGCAGCGGCATTCGCAGGTTCATGTACTGGATTCCTATGGTGGAACGCTTCACCTGCAAAGATATTTATGGGAGACACAGGTTCATTGGCACTCGGTGGAGCGCTAGCCGGGCTAGCGACAACACTTCGAGTTGAGTTATTACTGATTCCACTAGGAGGATTATTTGTAATCATCACGATGTCAGTAATTATTCAAACTTCGTATTTCAAGATTACTGGCGGCAAGCGTGTATTTAAGATGGCTCCTTTGCAACATCATTTTGAGTTATTGGGTTGGGGAGAAGTAACGATTGTTATTCGTTTCTGGATTATTGCTGGATTAAGCGTTGCCCTCGGTTTAGGTCTTTTTTATGCACAATGGGTAAGCGCTTAAGAAGTATCAAATGCCACTTAATTTCTCTAAGAGTCGGATTCTTATACTCGGTGGCGGCGTAACCGGAAGCGCACTCGCACACTCTTTAACTCGTCGTGGCGCAATCATTGCGATTGCCGATGATAAGAAATTACAAGATAGTCCTTACGCCACATATTTAAGTGATGCTGTCAATGTAGATGAATGGGACAGTGTCGTTATTTCACCTGGCTGGAAACCAAGCCACCCATTGATCAAGAAATTGGCAGAAGCCGGCGTGGCCATGACAAATGAAATTGATGTGGCCTGGCAGATAAAAGAAGTAGAAGTGCCTCATCAACGTTGGTTTGCGCTCACTGGAACAAATGGCAAGACAACGACTGTTGAAATGGCAGCGGCAGCAATGCGCGCTGGGGGCCTGCATGCAACAGCCTGTGGCAACGTTGGAGACACTGTTATTGAAGCTGTAGAAAGCAAAGATAAGTTCGATGTCTTAGTTCTTGAACTATCTTCTTTTCAAATTCATTGGATGAGAAATGCTCAATTTAATGCCAGCGCAATTCTTAATATTGCAGATGATCACACTGACTGGCACGGTAATTTTGAAGAATATGCGCGCACCAAAATATCTATTCTAGATTCCAGCTCAACTGCGATTCTCAATGCTGATGATGCTGAGGTAGTGAAGCGTTCAGTTCATTGGAATGGACGAAAAGTTTTCTTCACCCTCGACACACCTGGACCGGGCGAGATGGGAATAGTAGAAGAGCTATTGGTTGACCGTGCATTCGTTGTTGATCCGCAAGAAGCTTCGATGATCTGTGAACTAAACGAAATTAAGCCAACAGTTCCACATAATGTTTCAAATGCTTTAGCTGCTGCGGGACTAGCGCGAGCTGCAGGGGTCAATCATGAAAGCATCAGAAGTGCACTCGCATCTTTTACTCCTGGTCGACACAGAATCGAATTAGTACTAAACGCTGATGGCATCTCTTGGATTGATGATTCAAAAGCCACAAATCCACATGCAGCAAGCGCATCAATCATGTCCGCCTTATCTGTTGTGTGGATTGCAGGTGGTCTTGCTAAAGGTGCTCGAATGGAAGAGCTCATCAAGCGTTGTAACAAGCGAATCAAAGCAGCCGTTTTAATTGGAGAAGATAGAGCAGTCATAGCTCAAGCTCTCAGAGAGAATGCGCCGCATATTGCAATCGTAGAAATTGAAACACCTGCGCAGTATCACGTCGGATCTGCAGACAATTCATTAATGGAAGATGTAGTTCGGGCAGCTCAAGGCTTTGCGATTGAAGGCGACACTGTTTTGCTAGCACCCGCGTGTGCATCTATGGATCAATTTTTGAACTATGCAGATCGCGGTGATCGCTTCGCACAAGCGGTGAAGAAGGTGATTGTGAGTGAGTAAGACAACTCAGAAATTTTTAGCAAGACCATCTAGTTCGTACAAGATACTGCTGTGGTCAACCTTGGCGCTGAGCATTCTGGGAATAGTTATGGTGTTTTCAGCATCTTCCATTTATTCACTTGAAAATAGAGGCAATTCATTTTCAGTTATTGGTCGTCAATTTTTCTTTCTCATAATCTCGTTGCCACTCGGATACTTGGCTTCTCGCCAAAAACTCGATCGCTGGCGCAATCTTGCGCGATTCGGGTTCATCATTTCAGCCATTGCATTGGCCTTGGTTGCAATTCCAGGAGTTGGAAAAAATGTTGGTGGAAACCAGAATTGGATCAGCCTGGGTTTTGTAGATATTCAGCCCAGTGAATTAGTAAAGTTTTTGATGATTTTGTGGGCTGCACATATGTTGGCAATTCGCGAACATGCAGGTCGACACAGAACTAACGTCTTAGCACTTATCACCCCTGGATTTGTTCTCGTTATGGGATTGATTATGCTCGGAAAAGATTTGGGAACAACAGCTGTTTTCGCAGCTATTTTGGCTGGCTTACTCTGGGTAGCCGGTGTCTCTGGAAAAATTTTCGCAGCAGTAACCGCAACTGCATTTTCATTAGTCGCCATTGCAATAGCCGCTGCTCCATATCGCCTGCAACGTTTACTCGTTGTATTTAATCCATTCTCACCTGAAGAGTATAAAAATGCAGGGTGGCAACCAGCACATAGTTTGCTCGGTCTAGCAAGTGGTGGATTCTTCGGAGTTGGACTCGGTGCAAGTCGCCAAAAGTGGGGCAACCTTGCCGAAGCTCATACAGACTTCATCTTCTCTGTCATTGGCGAAGAGTTAGGTTTGTTCGGAACCTTGATTGTTCTACTACTACTAAGTGCGCTTATTTTTGCAATTTTCAGAATTGCACTTCGAACAACAGATCCAATGTCTAAATATGCATGTGCAGGAATTGGATCATGGATCGCATTTCAAACCATCATGAATATTGGTTCTGCCACCTCATTGATTCCTGTTGTGGGCGTTACTTTGCCTTTGATTTCCTATGGAGGGTCTTCATTGGTTGCCACCTATCTGGCATTAGGTTTTGTATTAGGGGTTGCGCGACGTGACCCTGCTGCGATGGCGGATCTGGAAAAAAATTAATGAAGACAGTTATCTTTGCAGGTGGTGGCACGGCTGGTCATGTCGAACCAGCACTCTCAGTTGCCCAACAGTGGAAGAAAGAACATCCAGGAGATAAGTGTATTTTCATAGGCACTAAT
>JBILSQ010000054.1:0-5348 GCA_044372035.1 Candidatus Planktophila sp.
TGGCTTGCGCAAGCGTTGGATTATTCAAGTGCCGGTGCTAACTCCAAATCTTTCAAGTTTATGGATTGGGCTCGTCACACCTGTACCAACTTCACTTGCACGACCACTCGTTGGTTCGCTCATCAGCGAAGTTGTTGCGGATAAAAACAAGAGTGTTGATGCACTGATTCCACCACCACCTGAAGGCTTATTAAATGTTGAAGAGTCAATTAAATTGGCGCTTACTCGAACCAATGATCACAAGGTAGAAACACGTTGGTCTGATGCAACATCTCCAACTGCGCCATGGCAAAAAGCTCAAGGAGATCCTGAGTGGGCCGGAGAAATGGTTTTAAGTGATCGCCGTGAAACACTTACGAGTGCGCCAATTGAAACAGTCTGGAAATACATTGAAAGTATCGGCGGAGAAAATGGTTGGTACGGCTCAGATTTTCTCTGGTGGGGTCGCGGCGTAATTGATCGCTTCTTCGGTGGAGTTGGCTTACGTCGCGGACGTCGTGATCCAAATAATTTGCGCATTGGTGACAGCTTAGATTTTTGGCGAGTAGAAGAAATCGAACACGGTGTGCGGATGAAGCTATATGCAGAAATGGTTTTACCAGGAAAAGCGTGGCTCGAATTTAGAGTTGATACACATGAAGGCAAGACAAGAATTATTCAGGAAGCAACATTTGTTCCCCGCGGTCTTGGAGGACAGTTGTATTGGTATGCAGTCGCACCGCTTCACACTTTAGTTTTTCCAACGATGATTCGAAACATCGTAAAACGAGCAGAAGCCAGTCTGTAAATCCCACACTTTTTAATCGCCTCCCCGTAAGATTCTCTCCATGTCCATGATGGAAAGTGCCAACAATTCGCCTGCCGGTTTAAGCGAACTAGAAGCACGCATCCTTGAATTCGAAGGAACATGGTGGAAATTCGCTGGTGCAAAAGAGTCTGCAATTAAAGAACTCTTTGACCTCAGTGCTCCTCGTTACTACCAATTACTCAATGATTTAATCGATCGCCAGGACGCACTCATTGCGGCCCCGATGTTGGTCAAACGCCTTCGCCGCCTGCGCGAGGCACGCATGTCCGCTCGCACATCCCGCTAAATTCCCGCTCGGTTTTGCAGTCCTGGAATTACTCGCGTAGATTTGGCGTTAGCACTCTCGAGGCTAGAGTGATAACAACAGCCTCACATTGTCCGTCACATTATTTGAGGAGTACAAAAGCATGGCAAAGCAGATTGCTTTTAACGAAGAAGCTCGTCGTGGGCTAGAGCGCGGAATGAACGTGCTTGCAGATGCAGTGAAGGTAACCCTTGGACCTCGTGGACGTAACGTCGTTCTCGAGAAGAAGTGGGGCGCACCAACAATCACAAACGATGGTGTTTCAATCGCAAAAGAGATCGATCTTGATGATCCATGGGAAAAAATTGGTGCAGAGCTAGTTAAGGAAGTTGCTAAGAAGACAGATGATGTCGCTGGCGATGGAACAACTACAGCGACTGTTCTTGCACAAGCACTTGTGCGCGAAGGTTTACGTAACGTTGCTGCGGGATCAAACCCAATGGCACTTAAGCGCGGCATCGAAAAGGCTGTGGCAGCAATTGTTGCCGAGCTCGGTTCAATGGCGAAAAACGTGGAAACAAAAGAGCAGATTGCAGCAACTGCATCTATCTCTGCCGCAGATTCCACAATTGGCGAAATGATTGCCGAAGCAATGGACAAGGTTGGCAAAGAAGGCGTCATCACTGTTGAAGAGTCAAATACTTTTGGACTAGAACTCGAACTCACAGAAGGTATGCGCTTTGATAAAGGCTATATCTCTCCATATTTCGTAACAGATCAAGATCGTATGGAATCAGTTCTAGAAGATGCATACGTACTTATCGTTAATGGAAAGATCTCAAACATTAAAGACCTCGTTCCTGTACTTGAAAAAGTTATGCAATCAGGAAAGCCACTTGCAATCATCGCCGAAGATGTAGAAGGCGAAGCACTTGCAACTCTGGTTGTAAATAAGATTCGTGGAATCTTCCGCTCTGCAGCAGTTAAGGCACCTGGCTTTGGAGATCGCCGTAAATCGATTCTTCAAGACATTGCAATTCTTACTGGTGCAACAGTTATCTCAGAAGAAGTTGGCCTCAAGCTTGATCAGATTGGCCTCGAACTTCTTGGTCGCGCTCGCAAGGTTGTTATCTCTAAGGAAGAGACAACAATCATCGAAGGTGGCGGAGACGATGCTCAAATTAAGGGCCGCGTTGCACAGCTCCGTTCTGAGATTGAAAAGAGCGATTCAGATTACGATCGTGAAAAACTACAAGAGCGCCTTGCAAAACTTGCTGGTGGAGTTGCAGTTATTAAAGCTGGAGCTGCTACAGAAGTAGAACTCAAAGAGCGCAAGCACCGCATCGAAGATGCAGTTCGCAATGCGAAGGCTGCAGTAGAAGAAGGAATCGTTGCCGGTGGTGGCGTTGCACTTCTACAAGCAGCAACAGCAGCATTTGCAAAGTTAAAGCTTGAAGGCGATGAAGCAACTGGTGCAAAGATTGTTGAAGTTTCAATCGAAGCGCCACTTAAGCAAATTGCAATTAACGCTGGCCTCGAAGGCGGAGTAGTTGTAGAAAAAGTTCGTCACCTCACAGCAGGTCACGGACTTAATGCAGCAACAGGTGAATACGTTGACATGATTAAAGCTGGCATCATCGATCCAGCAAAGGTGACACGTTCTGCACTTCAAAATGCAGCATCGATTGCAGCGTTGTTTATTACAACAGAAGCAGTTATTGCCGATAAGCCAGAGAAGACACCTGCAGCACCTGCAGGTCCTGGCGGCGGAGATATGGACTTCTAATTTCTCACGCGTAAAGCGTTACGAACGCCACTGCCGATTAACTCGGTAGTGGCGTTCTGCTTTATCCTTATCCGATGAGCACACTCGAACTCGCACGTTCTGCAGCCATTGCCGATGCCGGCAACCAAGAATTAGTTGGCGCAGATGTATCCGTGGAAATCGATGATGATGGTCGCGTTGAAACTTATTTGTTTGAAGCAAATCTTGCAGGTTACAAAGGCTGGCGCTGGTGCGTAACAATTGCAATCGTTGATAAGAAATCCGAACCAACTATTTGTGATGTTGTAGTTCTTCCAGGACCCGATGCACTTCTTGCACCAGAGTGGGTTGCATACCGTGATCGCATTCAACCAGGCGATGTTGGTGTTGGTGACATTGTTCCAAGTTCACTCGATGACACTCGTTTAGTTCCATCAGTGCACGCACTTATTGCTGATGAAGATTTAGATGCCATGCAAGTATTTGATCTTGGTCTTGGACGTGCACGAGTTATGTCTATCGAAGGTCGCGATCAAGCAAGCAAGCGTTGGTATGAAAGTGATCGCGGACCGCAATCGCCAATTGCACAAGCAGCACCAAAGCCATGTTCTTCATGCGCATTCTTTTTACCAATCGCAGGTTCACTGCGTTCATCATTTGGGGTCTGCGCAAATGCGATTTCACCCGAGGATGCACGCGTGGTTTCCGTTGACCACGGATGCGGCGCGCACTCCGAAGCAACGCTCTGATAAACTAGCCCTCTGCCCGTGGCCCCCACGGCTTAAACGAATATAGAAATTAGCAAGGAGCACTCCCCATGCCTACAGGTAAAGTGAAATGGTTCAGCCTTGAAAAAGGTTTTGGTTTCATCGCATCCGATGAAGGCGAAGATGTTTACCTTGCTTCAACTTCACTTCCAGAAGGTGTATCAACAGTAAAGCCTGGAACAAAGTTGGACTTCAGTGTTGCCGATGGTCGTCGTGGACCACAAGCGCTCTCTGTAAAAATTATTGATGCACCACCATCGCTCGCAGCTAACTCACGCACTAACAGTGATGACCTTGCTGCAATGATCGAAGACACAATCAAGATTTTGGACAAGGTTGGAAATGGTTTACGCCATGGACGCCATCCATCTGCAATCGAAGCAGAGCGTCTTGGAAAAGTTCTTCGCGGTATTGCGGGACAACTAGAAGCTTAACTCTTGGAGATTTCTACCGAATCTCCACTTTTGTTCGAGGTTAATACTTTGACAGTTATGCCTTTGTAAGTGACGCGTTCGCCTGGAAACAGGGAACCTAATAGCTGACCTTCTTTTACTGTCTTCTTAGGGCCGAGAACTGTAATGATGCCTTCATCGTCACCTTTGGTTGTATCAATTAAATAGACCAACGTTCCTTCTTCATTCTTATTCAAGTTATCGTAAAGATTCTTACGCCGAACCTCTATGCCTATTGCTTTAGTCTCATCAATACGGACCATTGCGAATTTATTCTCCACTTTGCGAGAACTTAGTGGCGAAAGCTTTATCGACGTCGGCTTGATTTTTTCATCAGATAAGCAAACTACTTCTTTGTCCGTCAACCATGACAGTAAGAAACGATGCCAACCAATGAATTCACGAACAGAAGTTCCACCATTGCCCATCAAATCCCAAATAGCTCCCGGGCCACCATTCCTTTGAAAGTAAGGATGAGTTAAACCTAAAACGTGACCAACTTCGTGAGAGAACATAGTCCAACCGCGTCCTGGTGATGAAAGATCAGTCAAATACCATTGCCCAATCACAATACCGGTTGAGAAATTCTTTTCCTTAGATTTGTAGGCATCTTTTGCTCCACTCATAGTGCCTGCAGTCTTAATTGTTTTGGTTGTTATAGGTGGAAGCACGGTAACAAAATCATATTTTGAAAAATCTGTTTCGGGATCTGCAGCAGCAACCGCATCTTGTATTAACTGCATGCCATCGCCTTGCCCATCAGCGATTAAGCCATAAACACTGGAATTCTTGTTGATTCTAAACACTTTAGGTGAAACATCGGATACAAACTTAAGTCTGCCGTAACTCTGGGCCTCGATGAATTTTTTACTTTCTAAAAAGTATTTATCTGCGAACTTCTTGGATGCCGAAGTTGATTTATTGTCGGGAAAATCCACATATATAAATAGATGTCGCAGAATTCCTGTGGAGTTAACCAGAGTGCTGTCTCTTGGAAATCCAGGGGCCAATGGCCATGTACTTATTCTTTCAAGCTGACAGGATGAGAGTTGATTAACTTCCGAGTCCGCAAAAGATGAATAGGTCGAAGACGATAGAAACATTAAAGCAAGGCAAAGTATTGATACCTGCTTTAGTTTTCCCATGATTACTCGAGCCTCAGATGTTTTCTAGATTGCACTTCTTCGGTTACGACGAATTGTGTAACGAATACCAATAACACCGAGTGCGGCGCCGCACACGCATGTCCATACGTACTTAGTTTCTAAATCTGCAATCAAAAATGCCACACCAGCTATTAGCCAGCCGATAG
>JBILSQ010000055.1:0-5300 GCA_044372035.1 Candidatus Planktophila sp.
GTCATCCCACAAATTAGGAACCCCAGCCTGCTCTTCTAAATCAGCCGCTAATTTACGCAATTTCGGTAAATCTAAAACCTTTTCAATAGATACAAGGGTCGCGTCAATAGCACCAATCTCTATCCCATATTCACGCGCAGCCATGGGTAAAGGATAGCGAGATAAGTTAATTAAAAGAATTTAATGTATTCAACGAACTAAGAAATACGAATTCCAAAGAGATAAAGGCCTTTAGAGCGAGTATTTGTGGCACCGACCGATGTATGGAGTTCAATGTTTTTCAGATTAATAAAGGGAAGCTGAAGTGGCAATACTGCAAAAGCCGATGTAGTAATTCCAACGGAAACTCCATCACAATTGAATTCACTTATCCAAATATCTCGGATTTCTCTTCGCAAGAGTGCGCTATTGGCAGAGTTCCAGTGCTGCAACTCATTACTAATTGCTGAATTAGCAGAACTACATTCGATTGGAATTGGAACTTCACCATTATTCAAAATACCGCTGAGCATTCCACCTTTACCAACGTAATACGCCTCGAGATCTAAATTCTGAACGCCGCGCTGCACTGCGGCTTCGCTAGCTTGAACCAAAGATCGCTGAGCAATAGCTATAGAAGCAATGTTTGTTATCACTAACAAAGTTGCAACTGTTACGACGAAGAGTCCAATGATCAATAAGGAGATAGAACCATCCTCGTTATTTATATTGGTCTTAACATCTCTAGCGTTGGCTGTTATCTGTGCTTTTGCACTTCGCAGCAATTTTGAAAAGAATCTCCTCACATCAAACCCAGGGAGACAAAACTTCTTCAGCAGTAGCTTTAATCTCTCTGTGCCCCTGATTCGAATAAAAAGTTATAGTGAGCGAAATTCGATTTCTAGCAGTGATGCACGGCCAGGCTTCGCATCGAATATTGACTCTCATTGAGGAAATTTCTTGACTATCTAAACCCAGGGCAGTTGCACCTTCTGTAGCAATATGGTGCGCAGTTGAATACGCAGATATATCACCTTGCGACAATACAAATCCACGGACACTTTCACGAGCAAGAGTTCTAGCAATAGATTCTTTGTCACTAACGTCGGCGAACGTACTCATAAACAAAATTATTGGAATGAATAAAGGGATGGCGAGAAGAACAAACTCGACGACAGCACTGCCTTTTTCGGAGCGAATAGTGGCAAGAAAATTTCTCATGAAAGGTTCTCTAGAACCGCTATGCCAGTGACTTCTGTGCGGTGACCTCTATTAATCAAACTTCCAATAAAGGGAATCAAAATTGGAATTGAACTTACTTTTTTCGTAATCAAAATACCTAAAGTATTGAATGTACCAAATGGATTAACTTCCATTACTCGATCGGTAGCGATGAATTGACCAGATATTGCCCTTTCAGAGGCTTCGCTCTGTGCAAAAGTTCTATCGATATTTCTGAAATTTACTGCAACACCTAGTTGCATTGTCACTAGAAACAGAATCAGTAAAGGGATCAAAACCAAAGCGCTTTCGACGGATCCGCTCTCGTCTCGCACTCCCTTTACTGCTCTATTTGTATTCGCACATAGCGCACCAAAGAAAGAGCGCTTTTTGCGAATTTTTGCTTTGCGCATTAGCTAGCGAATGCCATTCATTGAATCCAACGAGTTTTTTAGGATTGCACTTAACCTCGGTGAAGCTATTGTCCAAATGGCAGTTACAAGGCCAGTTGTCATCAATACGACAAGCACCCAACCTGGTACATCTCCTCGTTCATCTCGCATCCCTGAGAAGAACTTTGATTGCTCAATTTTTCTCTTTGTAAATGATTGAGCTCTGAAGATGTTTAGAGCCACTTTGATAGATGTATCTTCGAGGACCTTAGTTTTTAGTTTCATATTTCTCCAAAAGTTTCTAAGTGAGTGATTCGTGTCTGATCCTCTAGTGAATTCAATGGCACTCGGCTCGAGAACTGCTTACGTGTGGATAAGCCACATTTGTTGATATTGACGGTGAATTAACTCAAGAAGAGGTTTAGGTTTGATAAAGAAGGCCATAGAGCAAAAAGAATTGAAATAGGCAAAATTAAGAACACAACCGGAATCATCATTGAAACCTCTGACTTACCTGCAGCACTTAAAACTCGATTGCGCTCAGCTTCTCTCGCATTTCTTGAGTGACTCTGCAAGACATCAATGAGTGGAGCACCTCTGAGCATTGCGGTAATCAGGGCATCAACAAAGCGACGAATATGCGTGGACTTAATGCGCCTTCCCATTTCATCGAGCGCAAATTGGAAAGGAATTCCTGCTTTTACTGAGTTGATTACCAGAGCAAACTCCACGCTTAATAAACCCGTTGATCGCTGAGCAACTCGTGACATGGCACCTAAAGGAGTTTCTCCAGCTGCCATACATAGAGTTAGCATCTCAACAATTGCTGGAAACTCACTTTCTAGCAGAGTTCTCTTCTTAGTAATCTTCATTGTCAACGTTCTGTCTAAAAAGAAGTAAACAGAAATTCCCACTAAACACGAAATCAATAAGCTCAAGAGGTTCGTTTTTCCAATCACGGTAAGCAAAATGTAGGAACCTACTATTGCTGAGAGTGTAATTGCGAACTGATTAAACCTAAATTCATTGAGATCTTCAGTTCTTGTTTTGCCCAACTCCAGAAGCCGGTATTGAACAGAGTCGTGGTCTCGCATTTTTGGGAAGAGTTGAGCTGCCCGGTCTTTACGTTTTGCGAAAAATTGAGTTGACATTTTTATATCTTCATCTTGAAGCAAAAAGTAAGCACTGCTCATAGATAGAACTAGTGACGCTGCAATTGCGAGGTTCATTATCTGCTGAAGACTCTGGGGATTTGAGGCAGTCGTCCGAGGTAATTCATCCAAACATATGCAAGTGCCGTCATTCCGACACCCGCAGCAAGAATTAGCGCACCAGTGGGAGTTGAATATGAATTAACGGTTCCTGGTTGCGTAGATAAAAGTAAAAGCAATAGCCAAGGCGCAGCTGCCGATAGGTGTGCAGAGTTCTTTACCCACCCATGCTTAATTTCGATTTCTTTACGTAAGGCAACATCCTGTCGAATGAATTCACCAACGGTGCGCAGAATAGACATCAATTCATTTCCTCCGAGAGACTTCGATAAAATTATTGCCTCAAAAATTTGGTCACTGCTTTGATCTGAAAAATATGTTTTTAAATTTTGTATGCCACCGGAAAAATCACCGTCTTTCTGAAGCTGCATGTGAAATTCATGAAAAGCCGGTCTAACAATTTCAGGACCACGTGAAGCTAGTCCGGTAAGTGATTCTGCAAGAGATAAACCGGAGGAGATGCCCGAGATTAAGTGATCTATGACTTCTGGCCAGGCAGTGCTTAACTGCGATGCAAATTTATTTTTCTTACCTCGAGCAATAGCGAAGTGCGAACCGGCAGCAAGTAATGCAAATGGAGAACTAAGAATTAGCGATTGCGTGATTATGAAAACTAATAGACCCGTTACGAATCCAAAAAGCAATGTTCTTGTGTGCGAGTGCTGGAAGCGAGATTTCCATGAGCCGTTCATTTGTTCCACCAACTTTCAAGCGGGTGACCAATGGCAGCGAACTTCTCTGGTTTTGGTAAACCTCCGAGACCTCGAACGTAGTGATCGATGTCCCATTTCCAAAGAGATTCAATTTCCGGGCGATCATTTTCGTATCGACCAGTAAGGGCAGCTATTTCCGAAATCCGTCTCTTGCCGGTTTGATCCATCTGGACATGAATAATCAGATCAATTGCTGCAGCAACAGTTGGTGCAATAAATTTATGTGAAATGTTTTCACCAGCCAATAAGGGAAGTGTTTGTAATTTGATGATTGCATCTTTAGGAGAATTTGCATGCAGAGTCCCCATGCCAGGTAACCCAGAATTTAAAGCAATTAGTAGATCTAGGGCTTCTGCCTCTCTAACTTCCCCAACAATGATTCTTGAAGGTCGCATTCGAAGAGATTCTTTAATTAGTCTTCTCAATGGGATTTCACCAGTACCTTGCAGATTCGCAGATCTGGTTTGCATTTGAACAACATCTGGCAAATTCGGCTTTAGTTCAAAGACTTCTTCTATGGTAATTACTCGTTCAGTCACTGGAATGCTAGATGCCAAAGCATTCAGCATGGTTGTTTTTCCAGATTGCGTTGCACCACTAACTAATATGTTTAGTCCTGCTTGAACAGAGTATTTAAGTAGTTCTGCGATTTTTTCATTCAACACTCCACGAGAAATAAGGTCCGAAAGATTCAAGTGTCTAAGCAAGTGTTTTCGGATGTTCACTGCCCAGTGTTCTGCAGTAATTTCTGGAATTGTTACGTGGAGTCTGCTTCCATCCGGCATTCGGGCATCTACAAATGGATGAGATAGGTCTAATCGACGCCCACTCCACATTAGCGCTCTTTCAACAATGTTGTGAACTTCAGCAGTGGTCAGCAATAGGTTTGTTAGTTCACTTTTTCCGGCTCGAGCAACAAAAATACGCTCGGGCGAGTTAATCCAAATTTCTTCAACACTGTCGTCACTCATAAACTTTGCGAGCGGACCGAAAGTAACTTCAACATCCATAGTTTCTTTGATGGAATTCATTTCGGAAGATTAAATGGCGATTCAAGAGAGCTAAAGTGCCTGGATTTATAGGTGGATAAAATCTACTTTTATGAATCTAGCTTTTACTCATCCATTTTGTTGAGTAGTAGTAATGCACTTTTTCCATTTTCAGGCTCTCCAATTTTAAAACTTAAGCGAACCTTGGCTCCAACAGAGTTAAACCAGTTTTCCTCAATTCTTTGCGCCAAAGACTCATACTCAGATCCATTAATCAATAATCCAAATTCGTATACACCTAATCTCGCAGCAAGATCTTCACCGCGAAGTACGCTGCGTAACAGGGCGGCCATTTCTAGAATTTCAGATTCGTGACCACTTTTGATGTCAATAAATGCAATGTTAAGGATTCTGAATTGAGTCCTCGAGCGTTCATACCGAGCAATTAACCGGTTAAGTTCTTCATAGAAGTAATTTGGCGCAGCAAGGTTCGTAAAAGTGTCATGAATTCCGTCATGCGAAAAGTTTGAGTTATTCATCAGCGTGCAAGTAAAGTTCTTCTCATGGCACCTTTATTTTCCAACCCAGAACTCCGCCGGGCTATGGTGGTAGCCCTACTCCGCATCGAAGGTTCTTTCATCCTTGCGCTCGGACTTTTTCTCATTGTTAAGGGATTAGTGGATGGCGGATCAATCGAGTGGTTTGTTATTTCTGGAATTCTGATCATGGCACTCG
>JBILSQ010000056.1:0-5271 GCA_044372035.1 Candidatus Planktophila sp.
GCTGGGTGTGATCTGATCACAATTACACAGTATTTACGTCCCACTAATCGCCATCATCCTGTCGAACGTTGGGTTAAGCCAGAAGAGTTCGTTGAACTCGCAGCCGAAGCAAAAGAAATTGGTTTCTTGGGCGTTATGAGTGGCCCGCTTGTACGTTCCAGCTATCGTGCTGGACGTTTGTACAAAGAAGCAATGGCAGCAAAAACTGGTGCTGCTCGTGGCTGATCTTGTCTATCCCCCCGTTGTTGTTGTAATTAAATCCTTTTGGAAATACCTTGGTTTGCGTTTCACTTTTTCGGGTGAAGAAAATATCCCCCAAGAAGGTGGCGCAATTCTTGCCATTAATCACATCGGTTACTTAGATTTTGCGATTGTCGGCACCGCTGTCCTACCGAAAAAACGCTACGTACGTTTCATGGCTAAAAAAGAAATTTTTAACAATAAGTTAGCCGGTCCATTGATGCGCGGAATGCATCACATCAATGTTGACCGCGCAAATGGTTCGGCATCTTTCGTTGCAGCACTTCGCGCACTTCGTAAAGGTGAAATAGTTGGCATATTTCCTGAAGGAACAATCTCTACAAGTTTTGAAATAAAAGGACTTAAATCTGGAGCTGTTCGATTGGCTATGGCTGCAGGAGTTCCTGTCATTCCAACTATTGTTTGGGGCAGCCAAAGAGTCTGGACCAAAGGCGTAAAAAAGAATCTGCTAAGAAATAGCTTTCCAATAACTGTGGCATTTAGTGAGCCACTTCATTTTGCAAAAGATTGCGATGTAGAAGAGGGTGAAAGCCACTTACGAAATGTGCTGGTTTCCCTGCTGCATAAAGTTCAAGAAGAGTATCCCGATAATCACCAAGGCCAACGCTGGGCGCCCGTGCGCCTTGGTGGTACGGCCCCTGCCCCACTAAACTTATGAGCATGTTCAAGCGAAAAAAGAAGAACCAAGATGGAGCAATTAAACCTCGTCGTTTTCAAACGATCAGGGATGCATATTCAGTAACTAAGAGTGTGAAGCCTTGGATAGGTTTCGCAATTTTTGGAGTTTTCCTCTTCGTCTGGTCCATCGGAATTGGTATTGGAATCGTTATCAATCATCCAATTTACGTGGCCTTTGTTTCTCTCCCTATCGCTCTCCTTGCAGCGATGTTTTTCTTCACAAGAGCAGCATCGACAGCTGCGTATTCAACGATTGAAGGACAACTCGGTGCTGGTGCGTCAGTATTGATGGCGATTAAGAAAGGCTGGACAACCACCCCAGCCGTTGCAGTTGCTCGCAATCAAGACATGGTTCACAGAAGTGTGGGTCGTGCAGGAATTGTTTTAGTTGGAGAAGGTTCTCAAGGCGTTAAACAAATGTTGGCCGATGAGCGCAAGAAATCTGAACGTTTTGCTCCGGGTGTGCCAATCACAGAAGTTATTGTTGGCGACTTACAAGGCCAAGTTTCAATACGTAAATTACAGAAGCACCTTTCAAAATTGCCAAAGAAGCTTTCGGCTCATCAGATGCGAGAAGTTCGTGCTCGCCTCAAGGCTGTCGGTGGAATGTCCATGCCACTTCCAAAGGGACCACTACCTAAAGGTGTACGAATTCGCTAGTGAATTATTTGGCTAAAACAATTTTTGTTTGGCTAAATCGTTCGTGAATTCCTCGACCATCTTCATCGTAAGTAATAGCTGTAACAACAGCAACCATTAATAAACTTCTTATCAAAGCTTGACGAACAGTCGGCCTTGAACCGTCGTAGAAGTTAACTATTCTCATTCGAAAAACTCTGTGACCGGCTGATGCTCCTTGTAGAGTGATCAACAGAAAATACTGAGTGAAAAAAATGATCAGAGCTGGAACGCCAGAGACGGCCGTCCGCTCTAAGAAGGTTCCTGAACCACTAAAGAAGACTGTTGCTATCAAGTAGCTGGCCAGCCAATCCAGGCTGATTGCGCCGAAGCGCCTTCCTAAAGTGACCTCTCGATGCATGTACTAAGCCTAACCTGAGCCTTAGACCCTGCAATTCGTAACATAGACGTAACACGCGGGTTATGCCTTTTTCACCTTTAACTCGTAACCTTTGCCCAAGCGGCCTCGACGAAGCGGTACGCAATGTTGCGATCAGCACTAACTGGGAGAAAAATGTTTAAGAACTCTGCAGAAATTTTTGCATTCATTAAAAAAGAAGACGTCAAGTTAATCGACGTACGCTTTATCGACCTTCCTGGAATTCAACATCACTTCAATGTGCCAGTTGAATCTTTCGACGAAGCTGTCTTTACAGATGGACTCATGTTTGATGGTTCATCAATTAGAGGATTCCAAGCAATTCATGAATCAGATATGAAGTTGCTACCGGTGCCAGGCTCAGCATTCGTTGATCCTTTCCGTAAGGAAAAAACGCTCGTCATACTTTTCAGTGTTCACAATCCTGATGACAATTCACCGTACAGCCGCGATCCTCGTGGAGTAGTTGGTAAAGCAGTTGAATATCTACAATCAACAGGAATCGCTGATACAGCTTTCTTTGCGCCAGAAGCCGAGTTCTATGTCTTTGACGCAGTTCGATTTAAAACAGATATGCACGAGTCATACCACCACATCGATTCTTACGAAGGCGCATGGAACACAGGCGCTGAATACGATGCTGATGGAACTCCTAACCGTGGATATCGCACTCGCATTAAAGGTGGTTACTTCCCAGTTTCACCAACAGATCAATTCGCTGATCTACGCGATGAAATGGTTATGAATCTCAGCAAAGTTGGTCTGCTTGTTGAACGCGCACACCACGAAGTTGGTACAGCGGGTCAAATGGAAATTAACTACCGTTTCAGCGACATTCTTAACGCAGGTGATGATGTAATGAAGTTTAAGTACATCATTAAGAACACTGCTTGGGAAAATGGCAAGACAGCAACATTCATGCCAAAACCACTCTACGGTGATAATGGTTCAGGTATGCACGTTCACCAATCACTCTGGAAAGACGGAAAGCCGTTGTTCTTCGGAGATGGTTACGGCGATCTTTCAGATATGGCACGTTGGTACATCGGCGGACTTCTGAAGCACGCACCTTCGCTTCTTGCATTCACTAATCCAACTGTGAATTCATATCACCGCTTAGTTCCAGGATATGAAGCGCCAGTAAATCTTGTTTACTCTGCTCGTAATCGCTCAGCATGTATTCGTATTCCAATTACTGGTTCGAATCCAAAGGCAAAGCGCATCGAGTTCCGTTGCCCTGATCCATCTTCAAATCCGTATCTAGCTTTCGCTGCAATGTTGATGGCTGGACTCGATGGAATTATCAACAAGATCGAACCTCCAAAGCCAGTTGATAAAGATCTCTACGAACTAGAGGGCGCAGAAGCTGCAGCTATCCCACAGGTTCCGGGTTCACTTGAAGCAGTCCTTAATAATCTTGAAGAAGATCATGAGTTCTTGCTTAAAGGTGGCGTCTTCACTAAAGATCTGATTGACACTTGGATTGCATTTAAGCGCACACAAGAAGTTGATTATGTTCGCTTGCGTCCACACCCAGCAGAGTTCGAGCTTTACTTCGATCTCTAAAATGGATTAAACAAAAACCCCGTCACGTGTGTGGCGGGGTTTTTGTTTGGCTTTAACTCTCTTGGCGAGCAATGCTCTTTCGACCGAAGAGATTTCGACCGACGACTCCCACGACCATTGCAAAGATCACGCCGACGTTTGAATATGCCCACGCGCCATCTTTGCCGCCAATCACCTCGAGAAAATACCCTTGCCAGCTCAACCATGATGCAAATGTATTTGTGACAAAGCCCCATCCAATAACTGATGCAATTACTACTGTCAGAATTGAACTCCAGTTTACGGATCCATATCTTCCGAGAGGATTAAACAAGTCGGTTTCGCTGTAACTCTTCTTTCGCAATAAAACATCTGTCACAAATACAGCACTCCATGCCGCAACTGGTACACCGAGTGTGATGAGAAATCCTTGGAAGGGCGCAAAGAAGTTATCTGCTATCCACACGATGTAAACCACACCAATGAGCATTAAAACTCCGTCTATTGAAACGGCTATATGGCGCTTAACTGGCACTCCTAGACTGACAAGAGTTAATCCAGATGAGTAGAGATTGAGTATCGCACCGCCAACTAAACCTAGAATTGCAACTAATGAGAAAATAACTAAGTACCAGGTTGGCAAAAGAGTTGTAAGGGCGCCAATTGGATCCATAGCAATAGCTTCTGATAACTTCGAATCACTTGCAGATAGAGCTGCTCCGTAAGTAACTAAAGTTATTGGAACTATTGATGCTCCCAGCACAGTCCAAGCAACTACAGATTGACTCCTCACAGATCTTGGCAAATACCGCGAATAATCAGCTGCAGCATTGACCCACCCCAAACCAATGCCTGTTATTCCGAAAATAAGTGCGCCAACGAATCCTTGAATCGGTCCACTCGGAATTTCAAACACCGCACCCCATCGAACGGAATCTAAAGTCAGCAGTACATAACCAAGTGTGAGAACAACCGTAATCAGCGTGAGGTATTTCTGGAGTTTCATAATTACTTTAAATCCAAGTACAGCGCCTACGAGAGTAATTGTTACCGCAAGAATGAATCCAAGGACCATTGCAGCATTTCTATCTACGTTGCCAACTCGTTCGAAAACGGTTCCGGTAGCCAGTGTTGCAAGTGAGATCAATACAGTTTCCCACCCCACAAATACTAAGTATGAAAGAAAACCCGGCAATACATTGCCTTTAACTCCAAAGGCTGCTCGCGAGAGCACCATTGTCGTCGCATTAGATTTCTTTCCAGCCAGAGAGCTAAAACCAACGATTAAGAATGAAAGTACTGTTCCAAGTATCGCGGCAAGAGTTGCTTGCCAAAAAGAGATTCCAAAACCTAAGAAAAACGCACCGTACGAAAGCGCCAATAGCGAAACGTTGGCACCACACCATGGCCAGAACAAATCACGGGCTCTACCGTGTCGTTCATTTTCGGCAATGACGTTAGTAGAGTTAATTTCAAGAGCTGGCATTTTTAAGTAAATCCCTTTTAATCTAAGAAGAAATCGAGCAGGAAATCCTTCGTTCCAGGCGTAACGGAATACTTCTCCAGATCTGTAATTCCTTCACTCGCGAGAAGTACATCATCAACAAAGAAGTTTCCTGTGCACTCCTTTGCATCTCGGTTAAAGATGATGTGTGCAGCATCAGCCAGAATTTGTGGGGTTCGACCAGCTAGCGCATCAATTCCCGGAATCATTTGAAGAGCTGCGGTAT
>JBILSQ010000006.1:0-17483 GCA_044372035.1 Candidatus Planktophila sp.
ATGCTGACACTCAAGAGTGGAAGCCAGGATATGAATCTCAACGCGAAGCGTGGGAAAAAGAGTACGCAGTTGCACAAGAACGCTTCCTAGCTCACAAGAAGCAAAAGGCTGAAGCTAAAGCTGCTGACGCTGCTGCAACACCTGTTGAGGTAGCAGCAGAGTAATTTCTAGTGGCCTTCGTTGTAGGACTCACTGGCGGTATTGGCTCGGGTAAATCCTTGGCTGCGCAATTCTTTTCGCAATTAGGCGCGCTCGTTATTGATGCCGACCAACTAGCGCGTTCTGTTATCGAACGAGGCTCAGAAGGTTTTGATGAAGTTCTACTTCGATTCGGTGACACTGTTTTAAAAAATGGTGACATCGATCGAGTAGCACTTGGTCAGATTATCTTTGAGAATCCCCAAGCCAAAAAAGACCTTGAAGAAATCATTCACCCACGTATTCGTGCTGAATTCGAAGAAGCGGTTGCCAGTTTAAATCCAGGCCAAATTATGGTTTATGAAATTCCACTTCTCGTCGAAACAAATGCAGCCGATCGTTTTGACTTCGTCATTACTGTCGAATCAGATGCAGATCTACGTAAGCAACGTTTGCGTGCTCGTGGCATGTTCCACTCAGACATTGAAAAAAGAATGGCGTCGCAGGCAACCGAAGAGCAACGTCGGGCTATCGCTGATTGCGTTCTCACAAATGATGGCAGCGAAGATGAGTTGTTGCGCCAAGTAGAAAACGTCTGGGAATCAACGATTCTGCCTCGCGCGCAAAACTAGAGCCACGCAGATAGAGTTCGGTACATGCGCCCAGTTACTGATCTTCAAAGGAGAGTTGAGCCTTTTCAAGTCATCAGTGATTACGTTCCTGCTGGAGATCAACCCGCCGCGATCGAAGAGATAGTCAAACGCATCAATGCTGGAGCACAAGATGTAGTTCTCTTGGGTGCAACCGGAACAGGAAAGTCGGCCACAACCGCATGGATGATTGAAAAGTTACAACGGCCTACATTAGTTCTGGCGCCTAACAAAACACTTGCGGCCCAGCTAGCCAATGAGTTTCGAGAGTTGCTACCAAATAATGCGGTTGAGTATTTCGTCTCTTATTACGACTATTACCAACCAGAGGCCTACGTTCCGCAGACAGATACCTTTATCGAAAAGGACTCCAGCGTTAACGATGAAGTTGAACGCTTGCGACACTCCGCTACTAATTCACTTTTAACCAGGCGAGATGTTGTTGTAGTCGCAACCGTTTCTTGTATTTACGGACTTGGAACACCGCAGGAATACGTTGATCGTATGATCAAGCTGCGAGTAGGCGATGAAATCGAGCGAAATGTTCTTCTGCGTCGATTCGTCGATGTTCAATACAAACGCAACGACATGGCCTTTGAGCGCGGAACCTTCAGAGTTCGCGGAGACACTATCGAGATCATCCCGATGTATGAAGAACTTGCTCTTCGCATCGAAATGTTCGGCGACGAAATAGAGCGCATCACCACACTTAATCCTTTAACTGGCGAAATCGTTCGTGAAGAAGAAGAGATGTACGTTTTTCCTGCAACTCACTACGCCGCTGGGCCAGAGACAATGAAGCGTGCGATGGGGGACATCACTGATGAACTACAGATTCAACTCAATCTCTTCGAAAAACAGGGCAAGTTACTAGAAGCACAACGCTTACGGATGCGTACAACCTTTGATTTAGAAATGATGGAACAGTTAGGTTTTTGTTCTGGAATCGAAAACTACTCCAGGCACCTCGATGGACGCGAACAAGGTTCGGCGCCAAATTGTTTGCTTGATTATTTCCCAGAAGATTTTCTAGTCGTTATTGATGAGAGCCACGTAACTGTTCCTCAAATCGGTGCGATGTACGAAGGAGATGCCTCGCGTAAACGTACTCTCGTCGAACATGGTTTTCGCCTACCAAGTGCACTCGATAACCGACCACTGAAATGGCCAGAATTCTTAGATCGCGTAGGACAAAAAGTTTATTTGTCTGCGACTCCTGGTCCTTACGAACTTGGAAAAGTGGATAATGATGTAGTTGAACAAGTAATTCGCCCGACCGGATTAGTAGATCCTCAGATTGTTGTAAAACCTATTAAGGGTCAGATTGATGATTTATTGGCTCAGATAAAGATTCGTACAGAGCGTAACGAGCGCGTACTAGTGACTACGTTGACTAAGAAGATGTCTGAAGATTTGACTGAATACCTTCAAGAAAAAGGAATCAAGGTTCAGTATCTGCACTCAGAAGTTGATACGTTGCGAAGAGTTGAGCTGCTGCGCGAACTACGTTCGGGTCAATTTGATGTGCTGATCGGTATCAACTTACTCCGTGAAGGTTTGGATCTACCCGAAGTTTCACTGGTTGCAATATTAGATGCGGATAAAGAAGGTTTCCTTCGCTCTGCAACTTCATTGATTCAAACTATTGGCCGCGCAGCCCGAAATGTATCTGGTGAAGTACACATGTATGCCGATAACATCACAAAATCTATGGCTAAAGCTATTGATGAAACCAACCGTCGTAGAGCAAAGCAAGTTGCCTATAACCTCGAACGGGGAGTAGATCCGCAACCATTGCGCAAAAAGATTGCAGATATCACCGATCTTATTAATCGTGAAAGTGATGACACCGATGAGTTACTCGCTTCGGGTCGTAAATCTAAGTCGGCAGGAGCACCGCCGATTGGTTTGCGCAGCAAGAACGCTGGTTCCTTACCTCGCCAAGAATTAGTGGCGTTGATAGAGTCGCTCACTGACCAAATGAGAAGTGCGGCAGCAGAACTTTCTTTCGAATTAGCAGCTAGATTGCGCGATGAAATTCGTGATTTGAAGAAAGAACTTCGTGCGATGCAAGAAGCGGGGCATTGATGAGCATCGACAAGTTAATTGTTCGTGGTGCCCGCGAACATAATCTCAAAGACGTATCAATCGAATTACCGCGCGAAGCATTGATTGTTTTCACAGGTTTATCCGGTTCTGGAAAATCAAGCCTTGCTTTTGACACGATCTTTGCCGAAGGCCAACGCCGATACGTTGAATCTTTATCGGCATACGCTCGTCAATTCTTAGGACAGATGGATAAGCCCGATGTTGATTTCATCGAAGGTTTATCACCTGCAGTTTCAATCGACCAAAAATCAACAAACCGAAATCCTCGTTCTACAGTAGGAACAATCACTGAAGTTTATGATTACTTGCGTTTGCTTTTTGCTCGCGCCGGACGTCCTCACTGCCCAAATTGCGGCAAAGCGGTTTCTAGACAGACTCCTCAGCAAATTGTGGATCAGATTCTTACGATGCCCGCAACCACCAAGTTTCAGGTACTGGCTCCAGTGGTTCGTGCACGCAAAGGCGAATTCGTAGATCTCTTCGCAGAACTTATTGCTTCCGGTTATGCACGTGCACGTATCGATGGAGAAATCATCGCCTTAAGTGATGCACCGAAGTTAAAGAAACAGGAAAAGCACACCATAGAGGTTGTTGTAGATCGCTTAAGTGCCAAACCTGAATCCAAATCACGTCTGACAGATTCGATTGAAACCGCTCTCAGATTAGCTTCAGGAATAGTTCTTCTTGATTTTGTTGATGCCAAAGGGGCTGACAAGGAACGCACATTCAGCGAACACCTTGCTTGCCATGATTGCAACCTTTCGTTTGAAGAGTTAGAGCCACGTTCGTTCTCTTTTAACTCTCCATTTGGAGCTTGTCCAGAGTGCACGGGAATCGGAACAAAACTTGAAGTAGATGAAGATCTCATCATTCCCGATGATTCGATCTCAATTTACGAGGGAGCAATCGCTCCATGGGCAGGCGGACAATCCGCTGAGTACTTTGTGCATTTACTTGAAGCGTTGTCCGAAGACATTAAGTTCTCCCTCAATACTCCGTGGAAGCGACTACCTGAAAAAGCACGGAATGCAATTATTAATGGTTACGAATACGAAGTTCACGTGAAGTATAAGAATCGATATGGACGCGTACGCAACCACACCAGTGGGTTTGAAGGTGTTGTTCCTTTCATTCATCGTCGCCATGGAGAAACCGATAGCGATTACAGTCGTGAAAAATATGAAGCGTATATGCGCGAAATTCCATGTTCTGTATGTAAGGGTGCGCGTCTAAAGCCTGAAGTACTTGCAGTAACTGTTGGGGATTTATCAATCTCGCAAATATGTGAACTATCGATTGCTGATTGCGCAGAGTTTTTGAAGAAGATTTCACTTAATACCCGTGAAGCTCAAATCGCTGAACGCGTCATGAAGGAAGTGCATGCACGATTAGGTTTCTTATTAGACGTTGGATTGGACTATTTATCACTCGCGCGTCCAGCAGCAACTTTATCTGGTGGCGAAGCGCAGCGAATTCGTTTAGCAACCCAGATCGGTTCTGGACTTGTGGGAGTTCTCTACGTATTGGATGAACCAAGTATTGGTTTGCATCAGCGTGATAACAGACGATTGATCGACACACTTACACGTTTGCGCGATTTAGGGAACACGCTGATCGTTGTAGAACACGATGAAGAAACTATTCGAACCGCAGATTGGATTGTTGATATCGGTCCAGGCGCCGGTGAACATGGCGGAAAGGTTGTCGTCTCAGGGGATTACCAATCACTCATTGATTCGAAGGAGTCAATTACAGGTGCGTACCTAAGTGGACGAAAATCCATAGCTATTCCGAGCAAACGACGCCCGCTTGATGCAAAAAGAAAACTTACAGTTAAGGGCGCAAAGGAGAACAACCTCAAAGATATTGACGTTGATGTTCCTTTGGGAGTTTTTGTCTCCGTCACTGGCGTAAGCGGTTCAGGCAAATCAACGCTAGTTAATGACATTTTATATAGTGTCTTAGCTAACAAACTAAATGGTGCACGTATTGTTCCTGGGCGCCACCGCACCGTAAGCGGTGTCGATCTACTAGATAAAGTTGTTCACGTTGATCAATCTCCTATTGGACGTACTCCACGCTCCAACCCTGCGACATACACAGGAGTCTTTGACAAAGTTCGCGCCCTCTTCGCCGAGACAACCGAAGCAAAGGTTCGTGGATATCAACAAGGACGTTTCTCTTTTAACGTAAAGGGAGGACGCTGCGAAAACTGTTCAGGTGACGGAACCATCACGATCGAAATGAACTTTTTACCTGATGTGTATGTGCCTTGCGAAGTCTGTCACGGAGCTAGATACAACAGAGAGACACTTGAAGTTCATTACAAGAACAAAACAATTGCTGATGTTCTGAACATGCCTATCGAGGAAGCTCATACCTTCTTCGAATCCGTGCCAACAATTGCACGTTACTTAAAGACTCTGTGTGATGTTGGCTTGGGCTACGTTCGTTTGGGTCAATCAGCACCAACTCTCTCCGGGGGAGAAGCGCAACGCGTTAAGTTAGCAACTGAGTTGCAGCGCAGATCGACGGGTCGAACAATTTATGTTCTTGATGAACCAACCACGGGTCTGCATTTTGAAGATGTAAACAAGTTACTCGGCGTACTCAATCGTTTAGTTGATTCTGGAAACACAGTCGTTGTCATCGAACACAATTTAGATGTCATCAAATCTTCAGACTGGGTTATCGATATGGGTCCAGAAGGTGGATTCCGAGGCGGAACTGTTGTTGCAGAAGGAACACCGGAGGATGTCGCAAAAGTTAGCGCGAGTTACACAGGCCAATTTTTGGCTGAGATTTTAAAGAGTAATCGAAAAGCCCCTGCGAAGAAGAAATAAACATGGCCGAGCCAGCCACTTATCGCCCAACTGATATCCCAGAAGAACCTGGTGTGTATCGCTTCTATAACGGTAGCGACAAAGTAATTTATGTTGGCAAAGCAAAGAATTTAAAGAATCGTTTGAGTTCGTATTTTGGAAGCAATCTTGCACATAAAACGTATCGCATGGTGCATGAAGCTGTACGCGTGGATTGGACCGTAGTTAATACTGAGCTAGAAGCGCTGGCTCTGGAATTTTCTTGGATCAAGCAGTATCACCCGACATATAACGTTCAATTCAAAGACGATAAGTCTTATCCGTATTTAGCCATCTCAATCGCTGATGAATATCCTCGCATTTTTGTCACACGTAAAGAAAAGCGTCCAGGTCTTAAGTATTTTGGACCGTATACGAATGCTTGGGCGCTTCGAAACACCTTCGATATTTTGTTAAAAGTTTTTCCGGTTAGATCGTGCACTGCAGGTAATTTCCAGAGAGCACAGAAAAGCAAGCGCCAATGTCTCTTAGGGGACATCGGAAAATGCGTTGCACCTTGCGTGGGTTGGGTAACTCCAGAGGAACATAAAGAAATTGTTTATAAGTTAGATGCATTCATGGAAGCAGGTATGCAGGACTTGCTTCCAGCGCTGCAGTCGGAGATGGAACTAGCATCTTCACGTGAAGAGTTCGAAAGAGCCGCACGCATTAGAGATCAGATTGAATCCTTTGAAAAAGCACAAAGGTCAACACAAGGCAATCTTTCAGATGAATTAGATGGTGATTTCATAGCTATTCATGAAGAAGGTCTTCACGCCGCTGGTTCTATCTTTATGTTGCGCCGAGGTTCCATTAAAGGTTCTCGTTCATGGATTGTGAATCAAGAACTTGCACTCGAAGGCGATGATCAATGGGCTTCACTGCTCTTCTCGATTTATGGAGGAGAGAGCACCGAGATTCCTTCTTCAATCTATTTGAATTCAGAACCCGCAGATGCCCCTGCACTTGAACAGTGGCTCTCATCTTTATCGGGTTCAAAAGTTACTTTAAAGGTCCCACAACGAGGCGACAAAGTAGAACTGCTCGAAACAGTAGAGCGCAATGCACATTATGCATTAGTCCAATTCATGAGTAAACGAGCCAGTGATGCCGCAGTATCCGGTAAGGCACTGCTTGAAATTGAAGAAGAACTGAGTCTTGCAAAAACACCTTTACGCATTGAGTGCTTTGATATTTCCAACATCTCAGGCACTTCCGTGGTCGCTTCGATGGTTGTCTTTGAAGATGGCATTGCTAAGAAGAGCGAATATCGCCGCTTCATCATCGATACGACAGAGGGATTCGATGACACTCGTGCAATGCACCAAGTCATCACACGAAGATTGAAGAGATTACTCAATGATCGTGTTGTAGACAGTGCAGAGATCATTGAAGCTGGTGGCAAGCCAAGTAAATTCGCTTATCCACCACAATTAATTGTCGTCGATGGCGGTGCTCCTCAAGTAAGCGCGGCCCAACGAGCGATGAACGAATTGGGAATTTCAGATATTGCTTTATGTGGTTTAGCAAAACGCCTGGAAGAAGTATGGGTTCCAGAGCAATCAGATCCAATCATCTTGCCACGTACAAGTGAAGGACTTTACTTGTTGCAAAGAATTCGAGATGAGGCGCATCGGTTCGCGATTTCTTTCCACCGTTCTAGACGCTCCAAAGTTATGCTCGAGTCCATTCTTGATGAAATCGAACAACTGGGACCAAGTCGCAGAAATGCTTTACTAGAACGCTTTGGTTCTGTTGCCGCTCTCAAGAAGGCAAGCGTTGAAGACATCGCGATGACCCCCGGAATTGGTGAAAAGATTGCACTGATTGTTTTTGACTTCCTGGCCCATAGTTCTGCAACAAAAATTGATATGGCTACAGGCGTTATTGAAGATGCTTGACAAGTAGGTAAAGATAGAGGCATGAACCAAGAAGTTCTCATTCTCACTGGAATGTCTGGAGCGGGTCGCTCAACTGTGGCGCATGCACTAGAAGATCTTGGTTGGTATGTTGTCGATAATTTACCCCCAGCTCTCTTGTCAGATTTGATTAAACAAGGAGTGCAATCTGAGATCTCGTCACTCGCGGTTGTTGTTGATGTACGCGGCGGAAAATTCTTCGACGAACTAGCTTCTTCACTGGCAGAGTTGAAAAAATCTGGAGCAAATGCTCGCGTAGCTTTTCTCGATGCATCCGATCAAGCATTGGTGCAACGTTTTGAATCTACGAGACGTCCACATCCATTGCAGGGCACAGGCCGCATAGTCGATGGCATTGCCGCGGAACGAGTAAAGCTTCAAGAGCTCTTATCCCAAGCAGATGTAGTAATCGATACCTCTAATTTGAACGTTCATCAATTAGAGAAGCGAACCACTGAGATTTTCGCTCAAGGGCTCATTCAATCTGTGAGAGTCAATGTTCTTTCATTTGGTTACAAGTATGGAATCCCAGTGGATGCAGATCTGGTTCTTGATTGCCGATTCATACCTAACCCACATTGGATTCCAGAGCTGCGACCACTCACTGGCTTAGATGACAAAGTTAAAGATAATGTGCTCGCTAATTCTGGCGTTGCCCAATTTGTTCAATCATATGCTTCAGTTGTTAATCAAATGTTGCCCGGATATTTGCGCGAAGGAAAGAAGTACCTCACCGTTGCAATTGGTTGTACTGGTGGGCGACATCGCAGCGTCTCAGTGGCACGTGAAATAGCCGCGCAATTAGATGGCGAACGAGACGGATTTAGTGTGAGCGCGCACGCTTCACATCGAGACGTTGGACGGGAATGAGTCCTGAATCAAATCCTCGCGTAATCTGTTTAGGTGGGGGACACGGTTTAGCTGCAACGTTATCGGCAGTTCGAAAGATAACTACTGAAATAACTGCGATTGTTACGGTTGCCGATAATGGTGGATCAAGCGGTCGCCTTCGAGAAGAGTTTCCTATATTTCCACCTGGTGATTTAAGAATGGCGCTAGCAGCTTTGTGTGGCGACGATCAGTGGGGCCGAAGTTGGGCTGACATCTTGCAGTATCGATTTACAAGCAATGGTCCACTGGATGGTCACGCAGTTGGCAATCTTTTGTTAGCCGCGTTATGGGACAGAGATGTTGATCCAGTGGATGGTTTAGATCGCGTCGCGCAGTTGTTGAAAGTTGTTGGCAGAGTGTTACCGATGGCTTCCGTTCCGTTAGATATTGAAGCAACCTTTGATGATGCAGGTGCGTTGCACCATGTTCGTGGTCAAGTAGAAGTTGCTACTGCTCACGGTAAGTTGAAATCTTTACATCTAGTACCTGAAAATCCGACTGCCCTACCTGCAGCTTTAAAAGCAATCCAGGAAGCGCATTGGATTACGGTGGGACCTGGATCATGGTTCTCAAGTGTTTTGCCACACTTTTTGGTTCGAGAGCAGTTGGCCGCATTGGAAAAAACTTCCGCGAAGAAAGTGATTATTCTTAATTTGGATTCGCATCCAGAAGCTAAAGCTGATGAATTTGCAGGATATACACCCATCGAACATCTAGAAATGCTCCGTGAATACGCACCCACTATGAAAATAGATCATGTTCTAGTTGATCAGTATGAATTAGGCGACAGTCAGAGGCTTCAACTACTTGTTGAGAGTTTTGGGGGCGTTCTAAACGTTGCAGATCTGCGTAAATCACCAGGAAGTCTTCATCACGATGTTGAAAAATTATTTTCTGTTTTGAGCCACATCATGGGCAAATCTTTGGTTGGATAAGCACATGGCAATGACATCAGCAGTAAAAGATGAACTCAGTCGCTTGGCTATAACCAAGCCATGTTGCCGAAAAGCCGAAGTTTCATCCCTCCTTCGTTTTGCTGGGGGATTGCATATCGCAGCTGGCAAGATTGTTATCGAAGTTGAACTTGATACGGCTCAGAGTGCTCGTCGCTTGAGAAAAGACATCTCTGATATTTATGGTCACGAAAGCGATCTTGCTGTGCTCTCTTCAAGTGGATTGCGCAAGGGTTCTCGTTACGTGGTTCGTGTTATTAATGAAGGTGACGCCCTTGCACGTCAGACTGGTTTAGTTGACGCCAACTCTCGTCCAGTTCGTGGGTTACCACCACAAGTTGTCTCGGCAGCCATCTGTGATTCCGAAGCAGCTTGGCGTGGTGCATTCATCGCCCACGGTTCATTAACCGAACCAGGTCGATCTTCATCACTTGAAATCACCTGTCCTGGGCCTGAAGCAGCACTGGCTTTAGTTGGAGCAGCACGTCGCTTGGGAATCGTTGCGAAAGCTCGCGAAGTTCGTGGGGTTGATCGCGTTGTTATCCGCGATGGTGATGCGATTGGTGTTTTACTCACACGATTAGGCGCTCATGAAAGCGTTCTTGCATGGGAAGAACGCCGGATGCGTAGAGAAGTTCGCGCAACTGCAAATCGATTAGCCAACTTTGATGACGCCAATTTACGACGTTCCGCGCGAGCTGCAGTTGCAGCTTCTGCTCGAGTATCTCGCGCGATGGAAATTCTTGGTCCGACTATTCCGGATCACTTAAAAGAAGCAGGCGAATTGCGAATCAGTCACGGTCAAGCAAGTTTGGAGGAATTAGGTTCACTGGCAGTTCCACCTATGACTAAAGATGCGATTGCCGGAAGAATTCGACGTTTGCTAGCAATGGCAGATAAGAGAGCTGCTGAGCTAGGAATACCAGATACTGAAGCAGGACTATCTCCAGATTTACTAAACTAGGCACATACATAACCCCTACTTAAGCGAGGAACTCAGATGATTAATGTTGGAATCAATGGATTTGGCCGCATTGGAAGAAATTTCTTTCGTGCAAGTTTGAATAATCCCAACATCAATATCGTGGGTATAAACGACCTCACTGATAATGCAACTCTTGCCCATCTACTCAAGTACGACTCAATTTTGGGACGTCTGGGTTTAGAAGTGACTCACACAGCAGACACTCTTACTGTGGGTGGCAAAGTAATAAAGGTTTTTGCAGAGCGCGATCCAGCGAATTTGCCTTGGAAATCCGTTGGCGCCGATGTTGTAGTTGAATCAACAGGAATCTTCACCAAGGCATCAGATGCTCAAAAGCACATAACTGCTGGAGCAAAAAAAGTTATTATTTCAGCACCTGCAACAGATGAAGACATCACAATTGTTATGGGTGTTAATCATGAAAAGTATGATCCAGCTTCGCACAACATCATTTCAAACGCATCCTGCACAACCAACTGCCTAGCTCCAATGGCCAAGGTTCTCAATGATAATTTCGGAATCGTGCGCGGTTTAATGACAACCGTTCACGCATATACAAATGATCAAGTTATCTTGGATTTTCCTCACAAAGATTTACGACGCGCACGTGGTGCTGCTACAAACATCATCCCGACTTCAACGGGCGCTGCAAAAGCAATCAGTCTCGTTCTCCCAGAACTCAAAGGAAAACTCGATGGATATGCGCTGCGCGTACCAGTTCCAACGGGTTCTGTCGTAGACCTCTCAGTTGAACTCTCTAAAGAAGTGAGTGCTGCTGAGATAAACGCTGCATTGAAGAAAGAAGCAGAAGGCTCTCTCAAGGGTTTCATGACCTATACCGAAGACCCAATCGTTTCATCTGACATTGTCACAGATCCGTCTTCATGCATTGTTGATGCCGGACTTACTAAAGTAATTGGAACCACCGCAAAGGTCGTTGGTTGGTATGACAACGAGTGGGGATACTCAAATCGTCTCGTTGACTTGATTACGTACGTTGGTAAAACGCTGTAATGAATTCACTTGCTTCACTCGATGTTGCAGGTAAGCGCGTTTTTCTTCGTTGTGATTTAAATGTGCCGATTAAAAACGGTGTCATAACTGACGATGGACGAATACGCGCCTCACTGCCAACCATGAAGAATCTGCTTGAACGAGGAGCTTCGCTCGTTATCGGTGCACATTTAGGAAGACCTAAAGGTGAATTCAATTCCGATTTATCTTTGGCACCTGTAGCTAAGAGATTGCAGGAACTGCTTGGGCAACCGGTAGATTTCCAGAATAAGAATGCTTCTTCCATCTTGCTTCTAGAGAACTTACGGTTTAATCCCGCAGAGACAAGTAAGAATGACGCAGAACGTGGCGCATTTGCCAAAGAGTTAGCTTCCTATGCAGATGTTTACGTTGGTGATGGATTCGGTGCCGTCCATCGCAAACACGCATCAGTTTATGATCTTCCTGCGTTGCTCGAACATGCACCTGGTTTTCTTATTGACGCAGAAGTTGATGTACTAAAGAAGTTAACGCACTCGCCGATTCGTCCCTATGGCGTAGTTCTTGGCGGAGCCAAAGTGTCAGACAAAATAGGTGTGATTTCAAACTTATTGTCAAAGGTAGATGTGATGGCAATAGGTGGAGGAATGGTTTTTACCTTTCTTGCCGCAACCGGAAAAGAGATTGGTTCATCTTTAGTTGAAAAGGATCTCATCCCGACAGTTAAAGAGTTGATTGCAATGGCTAGTAGCAAAGGCGTCAAGTTGCTTTTGCCAGAAGATATCGTTGTTGCGCCAGAGTTCAATGCTAATGCTCAACCAACTGTGGTGCCTGCTGATCAAATCCCTTCCAACCAAATTGGTTTAGATATCGGTCCACTTGCTGCCGATGCATTCGCGCGAGAGATTAAGAAGTGCAAAACAGTATTTTGGAATGGCCCGATGGGGGTCTTCGAGTTTGCGAATTTTGCACACGGAACCAAAGTTGTTGCGCAAGCTCTGACTGAAGTAGATGGAATCTCTGTCGTCGGTGGGGGAGATTCAGCTGCGGCGGTACGAGCACTAGGATTTAAGGATTCTGACTTCGGTTACATCTCAACCGGAGGTGGAGCATCTCTTGAATATCTAGAAGGTAAAGTTCTACCTGGTTTACAGGCACTTGGACTTTAAACTCTCATAAAAGAAAGCAGGCTGCACTCAATGCGTAAACCGTTAATGGCAGGAAATTGGAAGATGAATCTGAATCATCTAGAGGCCATTGCCGTTGCGCAAAAACTTGTTTACAGCTTGGAAGATAAGGATTACAACGCTGTTGATGTTGCAATCATCCCTCCATTTACTGATATTCGTTCTATCCAAACTCTGATCGATGGCGATCGTTTAGCTTTGATGTATGGAGCCCAAGATATATCTCCTGAGACAAGCGGGGCATTTACAGGTGATATTTCCGGTTCGATGCTCTCCAAACTCGGATGCACTTTTGTCATTGTCGGCCACAGTGAGCGACGTGCAATTCATCAGGAAGATGATGCGTTGATTAATCGCAAGATCAGAGCAGCGCTAGCCAATGAATTAACTCCAATATTTTGTGTTGGAGAAGAACTCTCGATTCGTGAAGCTGGCACGCACGTTAGCCACGTTGTAAGACAGATACGTGCTGGCTTAGAAGGTTTTCATAAACCAGATTTGAAAAAGATTGTTATTGCTTATGAACCAATTTGGGCTATCGGAACCGGAAGAACTGCAACCCCTGAAGATGCTGAAGAAGTGTGTGCGGCTATTCGTGAAGAAATAGAATCTATTGGCAGTGCAGAAATCGCATCGAATATGAGAATTCTCTACGGTGGTTCAGTGAAGTCCTCTAACATCGTGGAAATCATGAAGAAAGAGAATGTGGATGGGGCTTTAATTGGCGGCGCGAGTCTGGATCCCGAAGAGTTAGCTAAAATCGTTAAATTCCACGCTGCTTCGTAAGTAGGTATCAGGCAGTTTTAGCAGGTATCCTTATCCACCTGCCCGCGTTTTCGGGCTACAGAGCAGAACAAGGAGTTCGTTTCCCGTGAAGTTAGCACTTTCAATCATTCTGGTACTTACCAGCGTTCTTATGATTCTTCTCGTTCTATTGCACAAAGGAAAAGGTGCGGGCCTCTCTGATTTGTTTGGTGGCGGAGTCTCCTCTAACTATGGCGGATCATCCGTTGTAGAAAAGAATCTTGATCGCATCACAATTGTTGTTGGCGGTTTGTGGTTCGCCGGAGTTGTTGCTTTAAGTTTAGTTTTAAAATAAATCTTTTTATCTAAGCGTTAGGAGTAATTCATGGCAAGTGCAATTCGTGGAAGCCGCGTAGGTGCAGGCCCAATGGGCGAGGCAGAGCGCGGAGAAGCAATTGCGCGTTCGCATGTGTCTTACTGGTGTGCAAATGGACACGAAGTCCGTCCATCATTTGCTGAAGAAGAGAGTGTTGTAATTCCTGCCGAATGGGATTGCCCTAAGTGTGGGTTTCCTGCAGGCCGAGATAAAGCTAATCCACCTAGCCCAGTTAAGAATGAGCCATACAAAACTCACTTGGCTTATGTGAAAGAGCGCAGAAGTGATGCAGAGGGTGCCAAGATTCTTGATGAAGCACTACGCAAATTACGCGGGGATGACTAAAGGTTCTTAGCAATCTCTAGCAGTTGTGAAATACCCTCTTTACGTTTAGTTAAATGTAGACGCAAACTTTTTAAGCCTCTTGCAGTCAGTGCGTTGTGATTTCCGATTGCTTGGGCCATGCAGAGTGATTTAAATGTGAAATCCTGGCCTTGTATTGCAAAGTCTTTTTCACAATCCGCTGTTAATTGAAGAAAAGAACCATTTGATTGTCCACCCTTATGAATTTGCCCAGTTGAATGCAAGACTCGAGGCCCCCATCCGAAGGTGACAGCTTTTTTGCTTTTCTTCGCAATGATTTCACGCAACATCATTAGATCAACATCGTTCTTACGATCCATATATGCAGTTATCGCCAAATAACCCCCATCATCTATTCCATGAATGAATGCTGATAGGAGTGTTGCAACATTTTCACTCTCATCAAAGAGAGCAATAGATCCGTCAACGCTGAGATTTCCTAGTTCCGGAACGCGATTACTCCAAGTACTAAGTAATGATCCAGTAGCAAATTTAGACTCTTGAACATCTGGCTGATCAAATGGATTAATTGCTAAACCTGCTCCTACAAGGGCTGTCACCCATTGCCAAAAAAAGAATTGAGAACCTAAGTCACCTTCCACCACGAGATCGCACTCGCTTTTAAATGAGATTGAAAGTGTTTTTGCAGGAGTGAAGTCATTCGAATTATTGAGAACTATTGGTAATCGACCAACACCATCTTTTCCAGTGGACTCTGCGAGAAGCTGTTCTATCCAGCTGGATAATCCCGGCATACTTGCGTGTGAATCTGTAAGCGAGAAGTATTGATCGGTTGCGGCAACGATTGCATACGCGGCAACCAGGGCAGAGTGTGGATTTTCGCTGATTGCGATTTTGGTTTCAATCGCACTATCTAGAACGATTGAAACATCAATGCCAATCAGCGCTGATGGGATCAAGCCGAAAGCGCCTAGAACACTAAACCTGCCTCCAACATTTGGATTCGCATTAATCACGTTGAATCCAGCACTACGTGAAGCAATGTCCAATGGAGATTGTGGATCAGTCACAATGATTATGTGTTCTGTTTTATTCAAACCGGCTTCGGTAAAAAGAGCTTCAAAGAAAGCTTTATGGCTCTCAGTTTCAATAGTTGAACCAGATTTGGAACTGATTATCACTAGCGTCTCTTTCAGGTTCTTTGGAAGAGCATGTTCTAGGTAGTTTGGATCAGTTGAATCTAAAACGAAAAGTTCTTTGCCATATGACTGGGCAATCACTTCTGGGCCAAGAGACGAACCGCCCATTCCGCACAAAATGACATTAGTGAGATGGCGATTTTTAGCTGATAGCGCATCCAGTTGCGGGAGTAAAGATCTGGATTCTTCCGGCAACGTTATCCAATCCATTCGAATGCTCGCCTCAGCAGTGGCTTTCGGCCCCCAAATTGTGAAGTCGTGTTCGAGCAGACGTTGATGAGCGGCAAGCAAATTCTTATACATTGACGAGTTGGTATCAATGCGATCTTTATGTGAATAGCGAACTTCAATCATGCAGTGCGAGCCTTTTGTACATCATCTAGAAGTGCTTGCCACGCTTTAGCGAAAGCAGCAACTCCGTCAATTTCTAATTGATCAGTAATTGCATTAAGAGAGACACCCGAGGCAGATAATTTTGCTAGAACTTGATGAGATTCTGCAATCGCTGGCGAAATAGTATCTCCGTGGAATTTTCCATGATCGATGAGTGCATCTAAGGTGGATTGCGGCATTGTATTAACGGTATTCGGAGCAACCAATTGGGTTACATAACGAGTATCTTCGTAGGCCGGATCTTTAACTCCCGTAGATGCCCACAAAGGTCGTTGCATATGTGCGCCAACTTCACGCAATTTAGCCCAACCGGGTGTAGAGGATTTAGATATGAACAACTCATACGCCAAAACAGCGTTAGCAATTGCAGCTTTGCCCAGTAACTCATTACTAGAAGACGTGCCAATACCCTTTAGCTGTTGATCGACAGCTGTATCAATTCGGCTGATGAAGAAAGAAGCAACACTATGAATTTTGGAAACATCAAGACCTCTTTGATGTGCACCTTCTATTCCTGAGATAAATGCATCGATGACTTCTTCATATCTTTCGCAGGAGAAAATCAACGTTACATTCACACTAATTCCACTTGCGATCAGCTCTGTAATTGCGGGTAACCCCGCCAATGTTGCCGGAACTTTAATCATTAGATTTGGACGATCAACTAGAGCCCACAGGGATTTACCTTCAGCGATCGTTGCCTCTGTTTCGTGAGCAAGACGCGGGTCAACTTCAATGCTTACTCGTCCATCGACTCCGGCAGTTTTACTATAAATTTCTGAGAAAAGATCGCACGCATCTCTTACATCATCTGTCGTTAACTTCTTTACTATTTCTTCGGGGGATAAGAGCTTCATGCTGGAAATGTCGGCGGCGTAATCCGTTGAACCAGTGATAGCTGAGTTAAAAATACTTGGATTTGTCGTTACTCCAACTACGCCAGAGTTCTTTATCCGAGCGGGAAGACTGAATGGATCCATGCCCTTTAACTTTGCACGTGAAAGATCGTCTAGCCAAATAGAGGTTCCGATACCTGCAATCTCATTCGTGATCATGCAAGTACTTTCTTGACAGTTTTAATGACATTAGCGACGTTGAATCCGAATTTGTCAAAGAGAACGTTGGCACCAGCGGAAGCGCCGTAGTGTTCAAGTGAGATGCTGGCACCATTATCACCAACATAGTCGCGCCAACCTTGTGCGATACCAGCTTCAATACTCACCCGTGCTTTTATTGAAGGAGGTAGAACTTCGTCTTTATATTTTTGATCTTGCTCGTTGAACCATTCAAAGCATGGAACGCTGACAACACGAGTTGGAACTCCCGACTCTTCTAATTGCATGGCACTTGTTACAGCTAGAGCGACTTCAGAGCCCGTTGCCATCAAAATAACTTTCGGAGCAGAGCTTGCTTCTTTAAGGATGTAGGCACCACGAGCTACGCCATCAATCGAACCAAAAACTTCTCGATCAAAGACCGGTAAATTCTGTCTTGAAAGCAAAATTCCACACGCCTTGCGACGCTTTAATATTTCCTTCCATGCAGCAGCAACTTCATTTGCATCTGCTGGTCTAATCAGATCAAAATCTGGAATTGCGCGCAATGCGGCAAAGTGCTCAATTGGTTGATGAGTAGGTCCATCTTCACCTAACCCGATGGAGTCATGAGTCCAAACAAAAATTGAAGGTAACTTCATCAGCGCAGCTAATCTCACAGCTGGGCGCATATAGTCACTAAATACTGCAAATGTTCCAGCAAAGG
>JBILSQ010000057.1:0-5258 GCA_044372035.1 Candidatus Planktophila sp.
AGAGCATTTCTCTTCGCGAAGTTGTTGCCCAAGGAAAATTTGTTCGACTCTCGCCCATTAATTTGCCCGAATCCAAGCAACTTAAATTAGCTCGTATGTACCCAGGATCACTCTATAAATCCGCATCTTCAACAGTATTAGTGGCTTTACCAAAGAGCTCCGCGTGGAATCCGTCCGAAAGTGCTGCCCCAATAGTGGATACTTCTCTTCTGGCTTGGGTAACACAGGTAGTTACCGAATTGACATCAACTTCGAAAGGCAGTTCATAGTGAAAAAAATAATTTCTATTGCGGCAATCTCAGCAGCTCTGTTGCTTACAGGATGTTCGCAAGTGAGTTCAGCTGCCTCAGTTGGTTCATTCAAAATTTCACAGTCAACGGTTCAATCAAGTATTGATTCCATCATGGCCGAACGAGAAAAAGTTGATACATCGGCGATGCCATTGGCATATGGAGAAGAACTCAATCGTTCTCAAATGCGCTTTCATATTTTGACGGAATTGCTTAGTGAAGCTGCTGCCAAGTTGAAAATCACTGCTTCAAAGGCAGAGATTGACACACGCCGTGCAAACATCACCAATCAACTCGGCGGAGAAGAAGCACTCCCAAATGCTCTAGTCGCAGCAGGAATTGCTCCACAGGATTTTGATTTGTATTTACAAGGAGTAATCCTTTCAGACAAGATCGCACAAAGTCTTGCTGCTGCTGGAGTAACTGACGAACAAATTGGTGCTTCAATTCAGAAACTTGTCATTGATATGGCAGCTGAGAAAAAGGTAACCATTAATCCGCGTTATGGTGCATGGGATGCAGCTACTGCCGATGTTGTGCCTGTTGATTCAGCAGGATCTGCAGTCGCGCCATCTAACGAGTAATTACATTTGTTGATGGTATGAGCACTTCATACTTACAACGATTAGTTGAGGTGATGGATCAACTTCGATCACCTGGTGGGTGTCCTTGGGATGCAGAACAGACGCACGAATCTTTAATTAAATACTTACTTGAAGAGTCGTACGAATTCATAGACACGGTTGCCGAATCAGATCGAGCTGGCATGCGCGAAGAGCTTGGCGATATCTTGCTTCAAGTTTATTTCCATTCACGAATTGCACAGGATCATCCAACAGACCCTTTTTCAATTGAAGATGTAGCAAAAGTTATTACTGAAAAACTCATCAGTAGACATCCTCATGTTTTCGGAGACAAAAAAGTCAGCGGAAGCCAAGAAGTGATCGCCAATTGGGAAGAAATTAAAGCTGCAGAAAAAGGACGCACTTCGGCGCTAGATGGTGTTGCGCTATCTCAACCTGCGCTATCTCTGATCAATAAACTGCTGTATCGAGCAGAAAAATATGGAATAGATCTCGATGTTCCAACGCATTCTGAAAATTCAATAGCAACGGAAGAATCTGTCGGCACCGCACTGCTCGCAGTAATTGCGTGGGCTCATAAGAATGGTGTTGATCCAGAAGATGCATTGCGCATGCAGAGCAAGCAACTAATGCGTGAGATTGCGCAGCAAGAGGCGCGGTAGGATTAGGCACTGATAGAACATTGAAGAAGGCAGGAGAAACAAGTGGCGCTTATTGATGCTCTCGGAGCTCGCGAAATTCTTGACTCCCGTGGAAACCCAACGATTGAAGTTGAAATCCAATTAGAAGATGGCACTCAAGCACGTGCTGCAGTTCCAAGTGGTGCATCAACTGGAGCATTTGAAGCAGCCGAATTGCGAGATGGTGGCAAGAGATATTTAGGTAAAGGCGTCGAAAAAGCTGTCACTTTTGTTAATGGCGAAATTGCTGATGCAGTGATTGGTTTAGACGCACAAGATCAGCGCCTGGTAGATAGCGAAATGATCTCACTTGATGGAACACCAAATAAATCTCGACTCGGTGCAAATGCAATTTTAGGAGTCTCACTTGCTGCAGCAAAGGCACAAGCAGAGAGTGCTGATCTCTCTTTATTTCGTTACTTAGGTGGACCAAACGCACATGTGCTTCCAGTGCCGATGATGAATATTCTAAACGGCGGTGCGCACGCAGATACAAACGTTGATATTCAAGAATTCATGGTTGCCCCTATTGGTGCCGAAACTTTCCGAGAGTCACTTCGTTGGGGTGCAGAGATTTATCACGCACTTAAATCAGTTTTAAAAAAACGTGGGCTAGCAACAAGTGTTGGCGATGAAGGTGGTTTCGCACCAAATCTTGAGAGCAACCGAGCAGCGCTAGATCTAATTATTGAAGCGATTACTCTTGCTGGTTTCAAACCAGGCAAAGAAGTTGCACTTGCAATGGACGTTGCTGCCACTGAGTTCCATGAAAAAGGTAAGTACAACTTCGAAGGTGCATCTAAAACTGCAGAAGAAATGATCGCGTATTACACCTCACTTGTTGATGCCTATCCATTGGTTTCCATCGAAGATCCACTCGATGAAGAGGATTGGGCTGGCTGGCAATCAATGACAGCATCTCTTGGCAAGCGTGTACAAATTGTTGGAGATGACTTATTTGTTACTAATCCAGTTCGCCTGAAAAAAGGTATTGATTCAGCTACTGCAAATGCGCTTTTGGTAAAGGTAAATCAAATTGGAACGCTGACAGAAACACTCGATGCAGTTGATATGGCGCACCGTGCAGATTACCGAAGCATGCTCAGCCATCGCTCTGGTGAAACTGAGGACACCACAATTGCAGACCTTGCAGTTGCAACTAATTGTGGTCAGATTAAAACTGGTGCACCAGCTCGTTCTGAACGAGTTGCAAAGTACAACCAATTGTTGCGAATCGAAGAAGAACTCGCAGATGGCGCGGTGTATGCAGGTCGTGCGGCATTCCCACGATTTAAAGGATAAAAATGTCTCGTCGTCGTGGATTAAATTTCAATAAGCGACGCGGGCAAAGTCGTGCACTTACCCTGGCGACAATTTTGTTTCTGATGGCTCTTACAATTGCGCCTCCAATTAAGCATTACTTCACTCAACGTGCGCAGATCAGCGCTCTTAAATCACAAGTTGAAAGCAACAACGCTGCCCTCGAACAAGCACGTAAAGATCTGCTGTTGTGGCGTGATCCTGAGTTCATTAAATCTCAAGCACGCGAACGTTTGCACTTTATCTTGCCAGGAGAACGTCAATACATTGTTACTGATTCAGAGGGTCAATACACACAAGAAAGTGGCACAACTGTCGCAAACAAGATTCCAGATGGGCAGCCTTGGTATGCGCGCATGATTGCTTCTATTACGGAAACTCAAAATCAGTGAAAGACGTGCAACCAAGCGACCTTGATTGCATTGAGTTTCAATTAGGTCGCACTCCACGAGATGTGCATGCAATTGGTTTTAGGTGTGCATGCTCAATGCCAGCTGTTGTCGAAACACCTCCACGACTTAGCGATGGAACACCCTTTCCAACTTTTTATTATGCGACGTGTCCACGGCTTACTGGTGCGATATCGACGCTTGAATCATCGGGCCTTATGGCAGAGATGAATCAACGTTTGGCAGAAGATGCTGATTTGGCTGCAGCATATAGAAAAGCGCACGCTGCATATATTGCTGATCGGAACGCACTTGGGATTGTGGTTGATGAAGTTGATGATATTTCTGCGGGAGGAATGCCTGATCGAGTTAAGTGTTTACATTCACTCGTTGCACATTCACTCAGTGCGGGTCCTGGCGTAAACCCACTAGGTGATGAAGCACTCAGCAAATTGCCAGAATGGTGGCAAGAACATCCATGCAATACGGAGATGAATGCATGAGAGTTGCAGCAATAGATTGTGGAACAAATTCAATTAGATTGTTAATTGCCGATGTTGATGGAACAAATTTCCGTGAGATATATCGAACGATGGAGATTGTGCGCTTGGGGCAAGGCGTGGATCAAACCAAAGCCTTTCACCCTGATGCCATCACTCGCACTCTTGCTGCCGTCGATTTATTTGCACAAGAGATTAGCAAGCGCGGGGTAGAACGTATTCGTTTTTGCGCAACAAGTGCCACAAGAGATGCAACCAACAGGGATCTTTTTATTGATGGCGTGAAAGAGCGACTCGGTATCGAACCAGAAGTAATTTCGGGAGATGAAGAAGCGAAACTCTCTTTTATTGGTGCGACAAAAGAATTCTCCGCAGATCAAGCCCCGTTTTTGGTTGTCGATATCGGTGGAGGCTCAACGGAGTTTGTTTTCGGTCATTCATCAGTTGAGTTTGCAAAGAGCGTAAATATTGGTTGCGTGCGAATGACGGAGCGAAACATCCACTCAGATCCACCTGCACAAGAAGAAATTGAAAATGCGCGCAAGGACATTCAAGAAGCAATTACCGAAGCCGCTGCCATAGTTCCAATCACGAAAGCTAAAACACTTATAGCTGTAGCCGGAACTGCGACGTCTGTAGCAGCAAGTGCATTACAACTCGAAGAATATGATCGTCATCTCATTCACCTATCTCACATAAGTGCTGAGCAAGCGCACACAGTTGCACTCACATTTCAAAAGATGAATGCAGAACAAAGATCTCACGTGGGCTTTTTACATCCTGGACGTGCTGATGTTTTTGCAGCTGGCTCTCTTGTTCTTTCTGAAATCATGAAGGCAACTGGCGCGGCAGAGTTTGTGGCATCAGAGGCTGATATTTTGGACGGAATCGCCTGGTCACTCGCAGGAAAATAAGGGGAATAAACCCCTAGCCCTTCCTGTTTTATAAGTGGTTTCTGCGCTTAGGAAAACGGGTAGATTTGCCCACGTTGTTAAACGTGGCCCCTGTAGCCCAATGGCAGAGGCAGAGGACTTAAAATCCTTCCAGTGTGGGTTCGACCCCCACCGGGGGCACGAGCACAACCACATACAAAAGGAGAGCCACAAGTAATGCAAAGTTCAAACCCAGTACTGAATCGTTCATTCAAAAATCCGGGTTACGCAGCTGTTGATCCAAGTAAGTTAGAAGAGATCTACAACGCACCGGCAGCATCATCTACTCACACCGGTCGCATGACTATGGATGATGTCATTACTCGTACAGGAATTCTTCTTGCAGTCTTAGTTGTGGCTGGCGGAATTTCTTGGACACTCAATCTTGGTGGCGGAATAATTATGATTTCGCTTCTTGCAGGTTTCGGACTCGCAATGGTCAATACATTTAGCAAAACTGTTAGACCAGGTTTGATCGTTACTTATGCTGCAGTTCAAGGCATTGCACTCGGAGCCATTAGTCACTCTCTCAACATTGCTTATCCTGGAATTGCAGGACAAGC
>JBILSQ010000058.1:0-5255 GCA_044372035.1 Candidatus Planktophila sp.
CTGCGGGCGAACCATTAGCTGATTGGGAAAAAGAAGTAATTGATGCAGCACCAACAACTCCAGTGGAGGCTTAACACGTGGCGTATTCAGCAGAAGATGTAAAGAGACTACGTGAAGCAACTGCAGCAGGAATGCTCGATTGCAAAAAAGCACTTGATGAAGCAGATGGTGATTATGACAAAGCTATAGACATCATTCGTGTAAAAGGTCTTAAGGGCGTTACAAAGCGCGAAGGCCGTCTGACATCAAATGGTTTAGTAGTCGCAAAAGTTTCAGGAGATGTCGGTGTAATGCTCGAACTTAACTGCGAAACTGACTTCGTCGCAAAGGGCGATCGCTTTATTGCACTCGGCGATGAATTAGTAGATCACCTACTCTCATCAAAGACTGAGGGCGTAGATGCTTTCCTTGCTTCAACCATGGCTAATGGCAAAACTGTTCAATCAGTTATTGACGATGGCAATGCAACTCTCGGTGAAAAGATCGAGATTCGCAACGTCGCAGTTGTAACCGGTCCAGTTGGTTTGTACTTGCACAAAACAAGTCCAGATCTTCCACCTCAGGTGGGCGTATTGGTTTCACTCGTTAAAGAAGCAGCTGAAGTCGGTAAAGATGTTGCGCAGCACATTGCAGCGTTCGCTCCTAAGTTCGTAAATCGTGAAGATGTCCCAGCAGACCTAATCGAGAACGAACGCCGAATTGCCGAAGAAACTGCCCGTGAAGAAGGCAAGCCAGAAGCATCGCTTTCAAAAATTATCGAAGGTCGAGTCACTGGCTTCGTTAAAGAAGTTAGCCTGATCGAACAAGCCTTCGCTAAGGATGCAAAAAAGACTGTCAAACAAATCCTCGATGAGGCAGGAACCGCCGTCAAGGCATTCCACCGTTTCCGCGTAGGACAGTAAACTAATCTCCAATAACGCACGAAGTTGTGAAAGGAGCACTCATGCCCGGTACCAGAGGTAAATACGGGCGAGTGCTCCTTAAACTTTCCGGAGAAGTCTTCGGTGGAGAAAAAGGCATCGGTGTCGATCCTGATGTTGTTCAAGATGTTGCAAAACAAATCGCAGATGTTGTGCGTTCTGGAGTTCAAATAAGCATTGTGGTCGGTGGAGGTAATTACTTCCGTGGCGCAGAGTTACAACAACGCGGAATGGATCGCGCACGCGCGGACTATATGGGAATGCTCGGAACAGTCATGAACTGTTTAGCCTTACAGGATTTCTTGGAAAAAGAAGGCGTTGATACTCGCGTGCAAACCGCAATCACAATGGGACAAGTTGCCGAACCATACATTCCGCGCCGTGCAATTCGTCACCTCGAAAAGGGTCGCGTAGTAATTTTCGGCGCCGGCGCAGGAATGCCATTTTTTACAACCGATACTGTTGCTGCACAACGTGCTCTTGAAGTTGGTTCAGAAGCGCTATTGCTTGCAAAGAGCGGTGTTGATGGTGTCTACAACGCGGATCCAAAGAAAGATCCAACTGCAAAGAAGTACGACACAATTTCTTATGATGAGGTATTGAGTAAATCTTTAGCTGTTGCAGATGCTGCAGCATTTAGTTTGTGCCGTGAGAATAAATTACCAATCGTGGTCTTTGATCTCATGACAAAAGGAAACATCGGTCGCGCGGTTCGCGGTGAAACGATCGGAACCCTTGTCGCGTAAGCGATGAGGTCACTAAGGAGTCCTGATGTCAGATATAGCAACTGCTCTAAAAGATGCAGAAACGAAGATGAACAAAGCTGTAGAAGTTGCCAAAGATGATTTTGGTGCAATTCGCACAGGCCGAGCGCATCCATCGCTATTTAATAAGATCATGGTCGATTACTACGGTACGTACACCTCACTTTCACAGCTTGCTTCAATTCAGGTTCCCGAAGCACGCATGGCACTGATATCGCCTTTCGATAAAGGTGCGATGGCATCAATTGAAAAAGCGATTCGCGAATCAGATCTTGGCGTAAATCCAGGCAGTGATGGCGTTGTCATTCGCGTTAACTTCCCGCAACTGACAGAAGAACGTCGTAAGGATTACATCAAAGTTGCTCGCACAAAGGCCGAAGATTCAAAGGTTTCAATGCGCAATATCCGTCGCGCAGCAAAGGAAGCCATCGAGAAATTAGAAAAAGATGGCCACATTGGCAAAGATGATTTGGCCCGTGCAGAAAAAGAGTTGGAAAAGATTACTGGCGATCATGTTGCCAAAATAGATGAGCTTCTCAAGCATAAGGAGAGCGAACTTCTCGAAGTTTGAGAATCGCACCTCTGACGTGTCTGATCTGCATTCAATTAACGAAGCGATAAACGCTAAGGCGGGGCGCAAACTTCTGCCATCAATTCTTGTCAGTTTGATTTTGGTTGCATTGGTGTGGCTGACTCTCGCTTATGCACGCGTGCTCTTTGCAGTGTTAATTGCTATTGCTGTGTCACTTGGCGTTCGTGAAATGGCTCGAGCTTTTTCTGCAGCAGGTACTCGCATTTCGATGCGCTCATTAATTGTGGCTACTTGTGGGCTTACTTATGCTGCTTGGAGTGCTGGCGTTGAAGGTTTGGCTGTAGCAACGGCAATTGCTTTTCCAGTACTGCTTATTTTTAGATTGAGAAAAGGCCCTCAAGATTTCGTAAAGGGTGCAACAGCGACAACTTTGACACTTATTTATCTTCCATTTCTTGCTGGATTCTTAGTCTTGCTAGCTCGCCCAGATGATGGCTTGGCTCGGGTAATGACATTTGTTGTATTGGTTGGATGCAATGACACATTTGGTTATCTGGTTGGTGTACTTACTGGTCGACATCCTCTCGTGCCAACCATAAGTCCCAAAAAATCATGGGAAGGTTTAATTGGTTCAATTCTTTTTACTTGCTTAGGTGGCGCGTTAAGTTTTCATTACATTCTTGATCTGCAGTGGTGGATTGGCGTTCTAGTTGGCTTAATAATTGTTTTCACAGCAACCACTGGCGATCTCATAGAAAGTGCAATGAAGCGAGATCTTTCACTTAAGGATATGGGTTCGCTTCTTCCAGGACATGGTGGAATGTTGGATCGCTTAGACTCTGTTTTGATCTCAGCGCCTGCACTCTATTTAGCTCTCGAACTCGTTAAGCGTTTCTCATGACCGAGATAAAGCTCGTCTTTGATGAGCCGGTACAAAGAAAAAAAGCACCGAAGCATCTGGCTGATTACGCCCCAGAAGATCGTCGTGAAATAGCTACTGGGCTAGGGCTGCCCGCATTTCGAGCAAATCAAATTGCCAATCATTACTTCACGCATTTATCTAGTGATCCAAGTGACTGGACTGATATTCCAGCGTCGATGCACGATCAAATACGCGAACATTTCATACCTCAAATGATGACTCTTGTGCGATCTGTGACGTGCGATAACGGAATGACTCGCAAAGATCTCTGGAAGTTACATGACGGCGTCTTAGTTGAGAGCGTATTGATGCGTTATACAGATCGCACAACTGTCTGCATTTCATCTCAGGCAGGATGCGGAATGAACTGCCCATTTTGTGCAACTGGTCAAGCGGGTTTAACGAGAAACTTAAGCGCTGCAGAAATTACAGAACAAATCGTTGCCGCAGCGCGCGCATGTGCAAATGGCGAATTACCGGGTGGGCCTACCCGCTTATCAAATGTTGTGTTTATGGGAATGGGCGAACCGCTTGCTAATTACAACGCGGTTCTTCGCACTGTTCGAAACATCACGACGCCAAATCCTGACGGATTGGGCATTAGTGCTCGCTCTGTCACTGTTTCTACTGTGGGCTTAGTAAATGGCATTGAAAAACTTACAGAAGAAGGAATTTCAGTAACTCTGGCTGTTTCATTACACACACCAGATGATGAGCTTCGTGATTCTTTGGTTCCCATTAATTCGCGCTGGAAAGTTAAAGAAGTTTTGGCCGCAGCCGATGCGTATGAAAAGAAGACGGGTCGCCGTTATTCAATTGAGTACGCATTGATCCGCGACATTAATGATCAATCATGGCGAGCAGATTTGCTCGGGCGCTTATTAAAAAACCGCAACGCCCACGTTAATTTAATTCCTCTCAATCCAACCCCTGGTTCGAAGTGGACGGCGTCTCGACCTCAGGATGAAAAAGAGTTCGTTCGAATCCTTGAAGGCTATGGCGTTGCGGTAACAGTTCGAGATACCCGAGGTCGCGAAATCGATGGCGCATGCGGTCAACTTGCTGCAGCGGAGAAGGGAAAATCAGAGTGAGTTCAATTAAAGATTTTGCAGATAAGTATCAAGAGGGAACAGATTATTTTGAAAAACTCGTTAAATCTCTAAAACCAAGTGATTTAGATACAAAAGCACCAGGGGAATGGTCGGCACGACAGATTGTTCATCACATGGCAGATAGTGAAGCGCAGTCTTACGCCCGTTTGCGCAGATTACTCGCAGAACCAGAAGGTTCAGTAATCCAGGGATATGACGAAGGGGCGTGGGCTGAATCTAAAAATCTTGGTTATGAAGATTTAGATATTGCTAATTCCTTTACCGTGACTATTTCAGTGAGAAATGCATCGGCAGATTTGATTCGTCGCATGTCACTGGCTGACCTAGAAAAATTTGGGACCCATACCGAGCGGGGCAAATTTTCAGTTAACGATTGGTTAAAGGCTTATTCAAATCACCCCTTGGATCATGGTGCACAACTCGAACGGGCCATCAAGGGATTACCTTAAAATTCCACAAAAGTTCTAAGAAGTCACAGGAAAATAACTACACTTTTTTGCCCTCAGGGCGTAATCTCGGGCCATGGAAAAATTGAGCAACTTCATAAATGGTAAGAGCGTTGAATCTAAATCTGGAAAGACTTCAGATTTGGTTAACCCTTCGACAGGTCAAGTTTTTGCAACCGCACCAAATTCCAACGCCGCAGATGTAGATATGGCGATGAAAGCCGCAGCCGATGCTTTTCCTATTTGGCGCGATTCCACACCATCTGAACGTCAACGTGCACTCCTAAAAATTGCCGATGCAATTGAATCTCGCGCAGATGAAATCGTAAAAATTGAGAGTCAAAATACAGGTAAGCCAATTGGAATTACTACATCAGAAGAAATTCCACCGATGTTAGATCAAATTAGATTCTTTGCAGGAGCAGCACGCAATCTTGAAGGAAAGTCCGCAGCTGAATACATGCGTGGCATGACATCCTTTATTCGTCGCGAGCCAATCGGCGTGTGTGCACAAGTAACACCGTGGAACTATCCAATGATGATGGCTGTTTGGAAATGG
>JBILSQ010000059.1:0-5181 GCA_044372035.1 Candidatus Planktophila sp.
GGTTTAGATGGCGAATCAGATGTCACCTTGTCGGAGATGAAGGTCGCAACCGAACCAATCATGATTGTCGTAGGCAGCGAAGGAAAAGGTCTTTCACGTCTTGTTCGTGAAAAATGCGATCTCGTTGTTTCTATTCCAATGAACGCAGCAACCGAATCACTCAACGCAAGCGTTGCAACATCAATTGCGCTCTTCTGGGTGGACGAGGCACGTAGAAAGAAATAAATGCAGTACACACGATTTTTGGTTTTAGGCGACTCGTTCTCAGAAGGAATGAGCGATGAAATCATTAATGGCAAATACCGAGGCTGGGCCGATCGCGTTGCCGACGTTTTAGCAAAGCAGAACCCTGAGTTTAAGTATGCAAACTTTGCGGTTCGTGGAAAATTAGTTAAGCAAGTCTTTGAAGAACAAGTGCCATTAGCGCTACCACTCATTGATGGCCCACAGACTCTCGTCTCATTTCACGCCGGTGCAAATGATGCACTTCGCCCAAATTTTGACCGAAACATAGTTCGCACGGCGTATGTAAAAGCCGTCACACAACTTGTTCAGACAGGTGCAAGTATTGTGCTTTTTACTGTTCTAGAAAAAAATGGCAATGGTGGTAAAGCATCCGTAATGTGGGAGCAACGAATGAGTTCATTTAACTCAATCGTTCGAGAAGTTGCCGATAAGTTTAATTTGTTGGTCATGGATGCATCCATGGATCCTCAATCAGCTAATCCAAATCTTTTGGCATTTGATCGCTTGCACTTAAATACAACGGGGCATTACAGAGTGGCACAAGCAGTACTTGAAAAAATAGGTGCTCCATTTGATTCCGGTTGGAAAGAATCGGTTATCCCATCGAAGAAGAAACCGTGGGTTCTACGTAAAGCTTTAACTCTTTTGTGGATCCTAACTTTTGCACTACCTTGGATTTGGCGCAGAATTCGCGGACGTTCATCAGGTGATGGCCGAAGTGGAAAATACACATCGCTGACATCATGGCCAGTACATTAATGAGCCTGCAATTAGCGCTGTTCAGTTCGATTTAGCCTGTTGTAATCTCGGCTTTGCCTAATGTTCATCTCATAAGACGACCATAACTCCATGCTTCCCGCATCTCGCCTTACCGACAGAGAACTTAGTTGGCTCTCTTTTAATGAACGCGTTCTTGATTTAGCAGCTGATCCGTCAGTTCCTTTGTTAGAGAGAGTTCGCTTCATGGCGATTTTTTCATCCAACTTGGATGAGTTTTATATGGTGCGGGTTGCATCGGTTTTAAGCAATCTTGAAGATGGCTCGCCAATGACTGCAAGTCCAGATATCGAACCCTCTGAATTAATGAAAGCAATTTCCGCTCGTACTCACCAATTGGTTTCTCGACAATCTCGAATTTTAAAGGACGAGATTCTTCCGGAGCTAAAAAAACATGACATCGAAATTGTCGAATGGGATGACTTAGATTCGGAAGCAAGAAAATTTGTGTCCAAGATTTTCTCAGACAGAATTTTTCCAGTACTCACTCCATTAGCAGTTGATCCTTCACACCCATTCCCATACATTTCGGGACTTTCCTTGAATCTGGCAGTCATTGTCAAGAACCCATCTTCAGGTGCTGTCTTTTTTGCACGAGTAAAAGTTCCACCCATACTCAATCGACTAATTCCAATTGGACCAGGCAAGCTGAATAAGTTCATTCCAATTGAGAGTGTGATAGCGATTCACTTGCAGGAACTCTTTCCTGGTATGACTATTGAAGATCACTATACATTTCGGGTAACTAGAAATCAGGATTTAGACCTCGATGAAGATGATTCCGAGAATCTCCTATTGTCTCTTGAACAAGAGTTGCAACGCAGAAGATTTGGACCCCCTGTTAGATTGGAAATTGAAGAAGGAATTGATCCATCTCGTTTAGCAAGTTTGGCAGAGCACCTAGAAATCAATCCGGAAAACATAATCTCAGTCCCTAATCCGATGGACTTAACGGGCTTTAACCGCATTATTGATTTGGATTTACCAGAATTGAAATTTCCTCCTTTTAGATCTCGAACTTCGAAATCGCTAAAAGATGTTGACTCAGAAGATTCGGATCTCTTCTTTTCCGCAATACGTCAAGGCGAAATCCTGCTGCACCATCCCTATGAATCCTTTAGTTCTTCCGTTGTGGCATTCCTAGAGAATGCGGCACGAGATCCCCATGTATTAGCGATTAAACAAACTTTGTACAGAACTTCTGGTGACTCACCAATTGTCGAAGCTCTCATTGAAGCAGCAGAAGCTGGCAAGCAGGTCTTGGCTGTAATTGAAATCCGTGCACGTTTTGATGAACAAGCGAATGTTCGTTGGGCAAGAAAACTTGAATCAGTTGGTGTCCACGTTGTCTATGGACTTATGGGACTCAAAACGCATGCAAAACTATCTCTGGTCATTCGTGATGAAGCATCCGGAATTAAGAGTTACTGTCACATTGGAACAGGAAACTATAATCCGAAGACTGCTCGAATGTATGAAGACATAGGACTCCTCAGTAGTGATGACGAACTAACTGATGATCTAAGTAAATTGTTTAACCAGTTATCTGGTTTTGCTCCGCAATCTTCATATTCAAGGCTTTTGGTTGCACCTAGAACACTACGCCCAGGCTTGATTGAAAAAATTGATCAAGAAATTCAAAATTCAAAAGATGGCATGCCGTGTGGAATTCAGTTCAAACTCAACTCTCTACTCGATGAGGAGTTCGTAGAAAAACTTTACGAAGCCTCCCAAGCAGGCGTTGCTGTTGACCTGTTGGTTCGAGGAATTTGTGCGCTAAAGCCAGGCGTCCCAGGACTCTCCGAAAACATTAAAGTCCGGTCAATTCTTGGAAGATTTCTTGAACATTCTCGGATATTTCACTTTGTTAATGCCGGTGAAGATGAATTTTGGATCGGTAGCGCAGATTTAATGGGCAGAAATCTTGATCGACGCTTAGAGAGTTTAGTCAGAATAGATAAAGGCTCTCATCAAAAGTATCTTCAAGAAATTTTTGATCTTGGAATGTCTGAAGACGTGACCAGTTGGCACCTCTTGGATGATACGTGGACACGTCATACTCACAACGAAAAAGACGCGAGTTTAAAGAATGTACACTCATTATTTGCTAAGCGATTTAAGAATGAGAAGCATTAATAGTGATAAAGAATTCTGAAGTAGTTCACGCTGCCGGTGCGGTTCTGTGGCGCTATTCAAAAAAGAAGAAAATCGAGATTGCACTGGTGCACAGACCGCGCTATGACGATTGGTCTTTACCAAAAGGAAAAGTGGAAGATAAAGAGTCTCATATTGCTTGTGCCTATAGAGAAGTTATTGAGGAAACTGGATATACGCCAGTCTTTGGCCCTGAAATTGGTCAAGCTGTATATCTAGTTGAAGAAGGCAAGAAGATTGTTAGATATTGGTCAGCTCGTGCCAGTGATGCGCCGATTTCTCAAATAGATAAAAATGAAGTTGATGAAGTCCTATGGCTAGAAGTTAAAGAGGCAAGAAAAAAATTAACTCTTGACGATGACCGGGCAATCGTAGATTTTTTTATGGAGTTTGGTGTTGAAACAACTCCTTTAATTTTACTGAGACATGCTCGGGCACTGAAGAGAGATGTATGGGATGGCGATGATTCAGATCGTCCTTTAGACAATCTAGGACAATTACAAGCAAAAAGATTGCTGCCTCAGTTTTTTCCCTACAACATTACCGATGTTCACTCATCTGATGCTTACCGATGTATGCAAACGGTTGAAGATCTCTCGAGAGTACTTGACCTGCATTTAATCATTGCACTCGATTTAAGCGAAGATGCTTACTCGAAAGACAAAGATGCTGCGATGGATTATGTCTTTAGTTTGATGCAAGATAACAATTCCGTAATGATCTGTAGTCACAATCCGATACTGCCTAAAATTCTAAAGAAACTCGTCGGAAAGAAGTACTTTAAAGAGTTGGATTCAAAATTGGAGCCGGCCGAAGCGTGGGTTATTCACCATAGAGATGGCGAAGTGGTCGCTGTTGATTGGGTTGAAGCACCACAAATCTAGTTAAATCTTCATCCAATCAAGCCATTTGAGCACTATTCCTTCACGGAGCGCCCATGGGCAGATTTCAACTTCGTCGAGTTCTAATTTAGATAAAACACTATACGCAACGATTGCGCCTGCAACGATTTGTTGTGCACGGTTTGCTGACACACCAGGAAGTTCAGAACGTTCTTTATTGTTCATGGCCAACAATTTAGGAATGGCTTTTTCAAGAGATGAAATACTGAGCTTCTTCGGATTATCTTTAAACCAATGCTCATTTAGTCGTGCAAGAGTTCGAAAGGTTTTACTTGTTGCAACAAAAAGATCTGCGCGGTGCTCAGCCAGAGCGGGTGTAAGAGAACTAGCCAGAGCCTCATTAACAAACTCCTCTAGCTTTTTAACATCTTTGGACGAGTAAGGGTCGTTACGTAGATAAGTTCTTGTTAACCGAGCTGCTCCTAGTGGCAGAGAGATTGATTCATCCGGGTACTCATCATCTCCAACTGCCATTTCTAATGACCCGCCACCAATATCTAAGATCAATAGCCGTCCACTCGACCAACCAAGCCACCGGCGAGCAGCTAAGAATGTCATTGCGGCTTCTTCATTGCCGTTAAGAATTTGCAACTCGATATCATGACGTTCAGTAATCTCTTTTATAACTTCTGAACCATTTGTTGCTTCACGGATTGCGGATGTTGCAAAGGCAACTATCTCTTCAGTCTTAAACTCTTTAGCGTGAGCTAGCGCTTCGCCTATGGCCTTGTGCAATTGTTCAATGCCGAGAGGTGAGATGTTTCCAAGTTCATCCAAATAATCGGTTAATCGAAGTTCTGTTTTAAGGTTAGTGGTTGGTGTTGGGCGTGCTCCGGGGTGGGCCTGCATAACCTGTAGGTGAATGGTGTTTGATCCAACATCTAAGACACCGAGCAGCATTGCGCAAATCTACCGCTCACACGGCCTCACGGCTTGATTTCTAGATTTTGTCATCTACTGCCATAATTGCGCAGCACGAAAGGCCTCCCTAGCTCAGTGGTAGAGCAACGCACTTGTAATGCGTAGGTCGTCAGTTCAATCCTGACGGGGGGCTCATGGTTAAAACAAACGCTCGTTGGGCTGGATATCTCTTTATTGCACT
>JBILSQ010000060.1:0-5178 GCA_044372035.1 Candidatus Planktophila sp.
AGCGAGTGAGGGCGCATTGATTCTTTACGCCAACCAACTCTTTTGCCAAGAACAATGGCAAGGGCCAGAGCTGCAGCACCAGCGTTGATATGAACGGCTGTACCGCCAGCAAAATCTTGAACTCCTCTACTTGCAAGAAAGCCCGCTCCAGTCACGGTGTCGCCCACTTTATTTCCAAAAGCGAAGACCCAGTGTGCAACAGGGAAGTAAACAAGTGTTGACCAAATAGCGACGAAAACTGCCCACGATGTGAACTTGGCGCGATCAGCTATTGCACCTGAAATAATCGCTGGTGTGATTATTGCAAACATTAATTGAAAGGCTGCAAAGACCAATACTGGAACTGGGTATAGGCCACCGTTATTCGTAAAGTCATTTACAACTCCACCTAAGCCAGAGAATGAGAATGATCCGTACCACGGTGAATCTGCGTTATAACCAAATGCTAATTCAAATCCGTAGATTACCCAGAGCACACTCACAACACCCATAGAGATCATGGACATCATGATCATGTTAAGCACGCTCTTTGTTCTGACCATTCCTCCATAAAAGAAGGCAAGACCCGGAGTCATGAGTAGAACGAGAGCTGTGCTCGCTAAAATCCATGCTGTATCTCCGGAGTTAATAACCATTTCATCCATAAGTAACTACTTTCACTTGTGTGGTCTTAATTTGTGATTGATTTCTCGCCTTTGAGATGGGGTAAAGGTGGCCTAGCCGAGTTACACGAAGGCGCATTTAAAGTTTCAGGCGCATCACATTTTTAGGCCGAAAGCAGGCCTGTGTTACATCTAGGTTAAGAAAGCAGGCCTTTGATGTAGGTGGTGGGGTCGAATTGGGCTAAATCCTCTATGGATTCGCCGGTGCCGATGAACTTAATAGGTATGTCCAGCGCACTCTCGATTGCGAGGGCAATTCCCCCTCGGGCGCTGCCATCTAACTTGGTCAGAATAATTCCTGTGACATTTACGGCCTCTGTAAAAACTTTCGCTTGCTGCAATCCATTTTGGCCCGTTGTCGCATCAATTACTAAAAGAACCTCAGCAATTGGTGAAACCTTCTCAATCACACGTTTGATCTTTCCAAGTTCATTCATTAAATCGCTCTTATTATGTAAGCGTCCAGCGGTATCTATAAAGAGAAATGCAGCAGAGAGTTTTTGAGCTTTATCGATTGCATCAAAGGCTACCGAAGCTGGATCAGAATTCTCTTTGCCGCTAATTACTTCCACACCTATTTGCTGACCCCACGTTTGTAATTGCTCAACTGCAGCGGCGCGAAAAGTATCTGCAGCAGCCAGAACAACCGTGCCTTGGCTTTGAAAACTTCGTGCGAGTTTCGCGACTGTCGTTGTTTTTCCAGTTCCGTTAACTCCAACAACCATCACCGCAGTCACTCCGGAAGCAATGGAAATTGTGCGCTCTTTCTGAGATAAATGCGATAACAAAACAGCTTCTAGAGATTCCTCAGGAGTAGCTGACTTGAGTTTCCTAGTTTGCTCAATGATTGAATGAGCAAGATCAGCCCCTAAATCTGCGGCGATCAGTTCGTTTGTGAGTTCATCTAAATCTGGTTTGTTCAGTGAATCAGTTATTTTGATTTTTGATAAAAACTTAGAAAAAATTCCCATGTACAGCTAATTTCAGTTTTAGGCAGTTTCGGATTCACGAAGACGCTGAGAAATAACTTCAGTAACGCCGTCTCCGCGCATCGTGACGCCGTATAGAGCATCTGCAATTTCCATAGTGCGTTTTTGGTGAGTAATGATGATGAGCTGCGAACTTTCGCGGAGCTCTTCGAGCACGCCAAGCAAACGTCCAAGGTTTACATCATCGAGTGCAGCCTCAACTTCATCTAGTACGTAGAACGGACTTGGTCGCGCTTTAAAGATTGCAACGAGCATGGCCACAGCAGTAAGAGATTTTTCTCCACCGGATAGTAATGAGAGTCGCTTCACGCGCTTTCCTGGTGGACGAGCTTCGACATCAACACCTGTCGATAAGAGATCATCAGGATTAGTCAGAATCAAGCGACCATCTCCACCTGGGAACAATCGAGCGAAGATTTCCTCAAAGTGCTTTGCTGTCTCTTCGTAGGCTTCCATAAAGATCTGTTGAACTCGATCATCAACTTCCTTGACGATATCCAGAAGATCTTTCTTAGTGTTCTTAAGATCTTCAAGCTGTTCGGCTAAGAACTTCAAACGTTCTTCGAGAGCGTCGTACTCTTCAAGTGCAAGCGGATTAATCTTTCCAAGAAGTGTGAGTGAGCGCTCTGTTGCAGCCAAACGTTTTTCTTGTTGATCGCGGCGATACGGAATTAATTCAGTAGTGATGATTTCGCCGGCTTCATTTTCAAGGAATGTCGGAACATCATTATGTGGACCATATTCATTGACCAATGTACTTGTGTCTACGCCTAATTCTTCTACTGCCTTCAGTTCGAGGGCTTCAATGCGCATGCGTTGTTCGGCGCGCGCAATCTCATCTCTATGAACACTATTTGTTAATTGTTCTAACTCGATTGCTAATTCGCGTCCTCTTGCTCTAATCGTAAGAGTTTCACCCTCACGCTCTGCACGTGACTCTTCAAGACGTGCGCGCTCTGTGGCTGCCTTAGCAATCGAACGTTCAATGTGGATCAAAACTTCGTAGGCTGCTTCTGCAACTGATTGGGAAATAACCGCACCTCGTGCTCGTGCACCTCGTCGTGACACCGCTCGCTCGGATGCATCGCGCTCTGCTTGTGCAGCGTCTTCAAGTGCTTTTGCGCGTGCAGCTAGTGAATCGACGCGCTCTTCGCTTGTACGAACTGCCAAACGTGCTTCTACTTCTGTGCTGCGTGCAGTTGACACTTGCGCCCTTAAAACTTCCACTTGCGCATGATTAGGTTCTGGTGTTTCGCCTTGCATCGAAAGTTGATTTGAAGCGATGTTTAACTCGTTTTCATCACGAGATTTTGCCGCTGTTGCTTCTGCTATTGAAACGTTTAAGCGATCAACTTCAGCCGCAGCAGATTTGGCGTTTTGCCCTGCCACTGCAAGTTGTTCAGTTAAGGCTGCAATGCGTGCATCTGATTCATTGAGTTTGCCAAGTGCTTGGTCAAACTCGCTCTGACTGGAAGCCAGATCATTGGTTGCAGTTGAAATCTCGAAACGAATGCGATCTGCCTTGTGATTAATCTCTTCTAACTTACTTGTTAGGTCCGCAATCAGTGCATTAATTTCAATCAGCGATGAAGTGGATTTTGAACCACCGCGTGCTCGAGTAGATGTGACGATGTCGCCATCTCGAGTAACAACGCGAATTTGTGGGTGATTGCGAAGCACATCTGCGGCATCACGAGCTGAGTCCACTACGGCCGTTGCACTGAGCAATGAGGAAACCAATGAAGCGATTGACGTTGATTGCACATAAGCATTGAGGGAAGTCAGGCCAGATGGAATTGAATCTGCAGATCTAGCATTTTCGTCGAAAACGAGAACATCGGCTTGTCCTAGATTCTCTGATCGCATGGTCGTGAGTGCACTCACTGCAGAGTTGAGATCTTGAACAACAATTGCATCTGCCAAAGAGCCAAGGGCTGCAGCAACCGCACTTTCGTATCCTTTTTCAATTGAGATCAGCGAACTAACGCTGCCCAAGATTTTTACACCACGTGAATTAGCAAGTAAGGCCGAAGCGCCGTCATTGCTCTTAGAGGTAATGCGAAGAGCTTCAAGTTTTGCTTCTACAGCGTTCTTTTCTCGGTCAGTGCTACGTTCATTGTCCACGAGATCTGCAAGTGTCTTCTTTGCGGCCTCTAACTTGGACTTAGCTGATTCGAATTGTGAATCTAAACCGAGTTCGCTGGAGTCAGCACTTGCGATTTCTAATTCAAATGTTGAGTAAGCACGCGAAGCTTCATCTGCACGTTGCTGAGCTTCGTTACGAGACTTTTCTAAGCGAGCAATTTCCTCTGCGATTGCTTCAAGTCGAGCACGAAGAGATTTGATGTGGCCTTCTTGTCGGGCTGTGCCTTCACGCGCATCTGCAATAGCTCTCATTGCTGCGGCAACTTTATCTTCTTCGCTTTTGAGAGAAATTTCTGCTTGCTGTAACGCATTTGTCGCATCACTTAACGCAGTATTTGCATTGTGCACAGCGGTGCGAAGTTCGGATTCTTCTAGGCGCAGTGCTTGTGCTTCGCGATCAAGTGCTTCTGGATCGCGGCCGAGAGTTCGCGCCTCTTCAGCTTCCTCGGCTAAGAATCGAGAACGTTCTTGAGCTAAAGAAGCTGTTCCGCGAAATCTTTCACGCAATGAATTTAATTGGTAATACGTTTCTTGTGCTTTGACTAAAAGTGGTCCATCAACTGCAGCCTGTACATCGAGTGACTCTTCGCGTGCACGAACTTTGTCTAATTCAGAATCAACGATTGCTCGTCTTTCTCGCAACGCTGTTTCGTCTGCAACTTCGGCATCGAGAGTCTTCGTCATTGCTATGTAATCATCTGCAAGTAAACGCAATTTTGCATCGCGCAAATCAGCTTGAATAGTGGCGGCCTTCTTTGCAACTTCAGCTTGCTTACCTAGTGGACGAAGTTGTCTACGTAATTCAACAGTAAGGTCTTGAACACGAGCCAAGTTGGCTTGCATGGAATCAAGTTTGCGAAGCGCTTTTTCTTTTCGCTTGCGGTGTTTTAGTACGCCTGCTGCTTCTTCAATAAATCCACGGCGCTCATCGGGATTAGCCATCAAGATTGCATCGAGCTGGCCCTGGCCGACAATCACGTGCATTTCGCGGCCGATTCCAGAATCGCTGAGCAACTCTTGAATATCTAACAGACGCGACGCTTCACCATTTATTTGGTACTCACTCTGGCCGTTTCTGAAAAGTATGCGTGAAATTGTTACTTCGGAATAATCAATGTTGAGTGCACCATCAGCGTTATCAATGGTGACCGAAACTTCTGCGCGACCAAGAGGTGCGCGCCCGCTAGTTCCGGCAAAGATGACATCTTCCATCTTTCCGCCGCGAAGAGATTTGGCACCCTGCTCACCCATTACCCATGTCAGAGCATCAACAACATTTGATTTACCAGATCCATTTGGTCCGACCACGCAGGTGATTCCCGGCTCCAGACGCAAAGTGGTCGCCGAAGCAAAGGACTTAAAGCCCTTGAGCGTGATGCTCT
>JBILSQ010000061.1:0-5160 GCA_044372035.1 Candidatus Planktophila sp.
CTAACACGCTCTTTAGAAGAGATGCAGAAGGCTTTGCTGCCTATCTTGTAGATGCTGAAACAAGTGAGTTTCAAAAGACTCTCAGTGATGGACAACGTGAACATGATTTAGAAATCGCACACTTCAATGTCGCAGCAGAGTTGGAAGATTTGGCTCTGTCCGGAGTTTTGTATCCAGATATAGATCCGATACGCGCGAGTGAAACTGTAATAAAGCGTTATCGACGATTGTGGACAGCTCTGAAAGAACCGCAAAAATTAGATCCAAGTGATCGCCACGCTGTTGAACGTGCAATGCGTGCATTACACGACTTAGGATTTACTGTTGAAGAAGTTTCAGTTTCACTCGATGGCGAAAACAAAACTCTTATCTTCCAACCTAAACTCGTTGCTGCTGGATATCACCAAGCGCGATTACTAGAACTAACGGGTCTTGAAACACAAGAGTTACAGGCAAAACGATTACTTGCATCCTTTGATAGATATAGATCTCGCATGGACGAACCACGACCACCGATAAATCAAAGTGCCTTGAAATGGCTTAATGAAGTTTTCAGACCAACACTTGCACACGTGCCACAGGAGTTAGTGGGGCGAGTAGAACCAGCCCAGATGTTCCACGAAATATTGGAACATCGCTGGAACTTAAGTGAAAAAGCTGGTGGAGATGTCGGTCTTGATAATGCAACGAGGTCATATATTTCTGAAATTCTTCCTTTTAGAAGTGATTCTGGCAGGATCATCGCATGACGCTTCCACCAAACTTTGGCCAAGCGGTAGACCTTTCATCACTGGGTAAATCTGCGCCACAAGTTCCGGCAGAACTGGCTGGAATTTCGGTTACTGCTAAAAATCTCACCGCTGATTTTCTAGATTACTCAGCAAATAAACCAGCAATCATTCTGTGTTGGTCACCGCGAAGTCCTGAATCGATGGCCACTCTAGAAATTCTCGGGCAAATCGAATCAGAAAGTAACGGAACATGGCGACTAGGTAACGTAAACATTGATGAGCAACCTCAAGTAGCACAAGCTCTTCAGACAAAAACTGTTCCATATGCAGTTGCTTTCGTAGCTGCTCAGTTGGTTCCACTCTTCGAACAACCATATGCAAAAGAGCAGATTGCACTCGTTATTAATAAAGTTCTTGAGTTATCGGCGCAGCAAGGTGTCGGTGCACCGCCACCTGAAGTGATCGAACCTGAAGAGGAAGAAGCACTTAAGGCTCTTGAAACTGGTGATTTCACAACAGCTCAAGCTGCCTACAAGAAATTGCTCGCACGAAAGCCACAAGACACATTTGCCAAACTGGGTCTTGCACAGACTGAATTATTTATTCGCACGCAAGGATTAAATCTTGAGTCAGTCAAGAGTGCTGCACAGAGCGATCCACTCAATGCGTTAGCAGCTATGGCGTGTGCAGACATGGAGATAATTAACGGAGACGTTCAGGCAGCATTTGATCGACTTTTGCACTGCGTCAGAAACTTAACGGATGAAGACAAGAAGATCACAAAAGATCACTTGCTCGCACTCTTTGCTTTAGTAGATCCAGCAGATCCACGTTTAATTAAAGCGCGAAGCGATTTAGCTAACGCACTATTTTAAGAATCAGCCAGAACCTTCGGTGTTGCCAGCATCTGCGGCTCGCACATCGTTGATTTGGTACTTATCAATAGCTTCTTGAATAAGTTTTGGCTTAATCTCACCTTGCGCCGCTAATTGTTGAAGAGTTGAAACAACAATTGATTCGGCATCAACCTTGAAGTGACGACGAAGCGCACCACGTGTGTCTGATAGACCAAAACCATCTGTACCAAGAGTTGTAAATGGTTGCTTAACCCATGGTCCAACTTGATCTTGTACTGCGCGCATAAAGTCTGAAACAGCAATGACTGGACCCTTTGCACCCTCTAGCTTGCTAGTGATGTATGCAGTGCGTTGATCATCTGGATGAAGCATGTTATGACGATCTACTGCTAGCCCATCACGGCGAAGTTCATTCCAAGAAGTTACAGACCAGATTGATGCTGCGATATCAAAATCATCAGCTAATAACTTCTGTGCCTTAAGTGCCCAATTAACACCAACACCGGATGCCAGAATCTGTACGTTCTTCTTGCTCTTAATTGTTGCTGGTGCATAGAGATAAATTCCTCGCAAGAGACCATCTACATCTAAGTTTTCAGGTTCAGCTGGTTGTACATATGGCTCGTTATAGACCGTCATGTAATAGAAGATGTTCTCTGAATTTGGTCCATACATACGACGCAGACCATCTTTAACGATATGACCAACTTCATATGCAAATGCTGGGTCGTATGAAACGACAGCAGGGTTTGTGGCCGCAAGAAGGTGTGAGTGACCATCTTCGTGTTGTAAACCTTCACCGTTAAGAGTTGTGCGTCCTGCAGTAGCACCAACAACAAAACCACGAACGAGTTGGTCGGCAGCAGCCCAGAAAGCATCTCCTGTGCGCTGGAAACCAAACATTGAGTAGAAGATATAAATAGGAATCATTGGAACATCATGTGTTGAGTATGAAGAGCCAGCGGCAGTAAATGATGCGACTGAACCTGCTTCGTTAATTCCTTCGTGAAGGATTACACCCTGCGTTGATTCCTTATAAGAGAGCATCAATTCACGATCGACAGACATGTACTTCTGTCCATTTGGTGAATAAATCTTCAGCGTTGGAAAGAGTGAATCCAAACCGAATGTGCGCGCCTCATCAGGAATAATTGGAACAAATCGTGAACCAAGACCTGGATCCTTGATCAAGTCTTTTAACAAGCGAACAAATGCCATCGTCGTTGCAATTTCCTGATTGCCAGAACCGCGCTTAACGGATTCATAGGCAGAATCTTTTGGTTGCTCTAGCGCTTTTGAAACACTTCGACGACGTGGAATAGATCCACCCAAAGCTTGGCGACGCTCTGCTAAGTACTTCATTTCTGGTGAATCAGCAGGTGGTCGGTAATAAGAAGGTAGATACGGATCAAGCTTGTCATCTGCAAGTGGAATCTGAAGACGATCACGGAATTGAACTAGGTCTTCTTTCGTCATCTTCTTCATTTGGTGAGTTGAGTTGCGACCTTCGAAGTGCGAACCAAGTGTCCAGCCCTTAATTGTTTTAGCAAGAATTACAGTTGGACGTCCATTATTTTCTGTTGCAGCGGTGTATGCCGCGAATAATTTGCGGTAATCATGTCCGCCACGTTGAAGCGCCCACACCTGATCATCGCTCCATGAGGCAACCATTGCTGCAGTACGTGGATCGCGACCGAAGTAATGTTCGCGAACAAAGGCGCCATTTTCAGCTTTAAATGTCTGGTAATCACCATCGAGTGTTGTGTTCATGAGGTTTACGAGTGCACCTTCACGATCTTGCGCAAGAAGTGGATCCCAACCGCGACCCCACACAACTTTAATAACATTCCATCCGGCACCGCCGAAGATAGATTCAAGCTCTTGAATAATCTTTCCGTTACCGCGCACAGGACCATCTAGTCGTTGCAAGTTACAGTTAACGACAAATGTGAGGTTATCTAAATTCTCACGAGTTGCGAGTCCGATTGCACCGAGAGTATCTACTTCATCTACTTCGCCATCGCCAAGGAATGCCCAGACGCGTTGATCAGATGTGTCTTTGATTCCGCGATTTTGTAAATAACGATTAAAGCGTGCTTGATAAATTGCATTGATTGGACCAATACCCATAGACACAGTTGGAAATTGCCAAAAATCTGGCATCAAACGTGGGTGTGGATATGAAGATAAACCACCGGCTGGGTGTGAAAGTTCTTGACGGAATCCGTCTAACTGATCTTCGCTAAAGCGTCCTTCAAGAAATGCACGTGCATACATTCCGGGAGAAGCATGTCCTTGGAAAAAGATTTGATCTCCGCCGCCTGGATGATCTTGTCCGCGGAAGAAGTGGTTAAAACCAACTTCATATAAAGATGCTGAAGAAGCGTAGGTTGAAATATGCCCACCGACACCGACGCCTGGACGTTGCGCGCGATGTACCAACATCGCTGCGTTCCAACGATTAAATTGACGAATGCGTTTCTCGAGCGCTTCATCACCAGGAAACTCTGGTTCGTGCGCAGGAGAAATAGTGTTGATGTAATCAGTTGTACGAAGAGCAGAGAGTGGAACGCCATTTTCGCGTGCATGCTTTAAAAGATTAAGCATTAAGTAACGAGCGCGTACGGGTCCTGCATGTTTGAGGGCCTGATCAAAGGATGCTTGCCATTCAGCGGTTTCACTTGGGTCTGTATCTACCAGCTGTTCGATGATCTGGTCAGGTGCCTCAAAAGTTTCACTCATGGACATATTCTCCACGTACTGGCCAGTTAGTGGAAATTGACGCCAAATCAATGCGAGCAAAAGACTTGCGCTCGCGTCAATCATTGTGTGGACTTAGCCCGTGCCAACCAGACTGGGAGTCGCCCACGGTGACCTCGTACTCGAGGTCGGATACGACAGTGATTGTGACGAAGAACTTCGTACTGCAATTAAAGCAATCACAGGTACCGAATTTCTTGGTGGCGAGAATCACGAAGTAGTCGATGCGGTTATTTTGTGGTGGCGAGATGGCGATGGCGATCTTGTTGATGAATTAGTGGATGCACTTACTTACTTATCCGAAACTGGACCGATATGGGTGATAACTCCAAAGCTTGGTCGCCCGTATCACGTTGAACCAAGCGAGATTCAAGATGCTGCGCCAATCGCCGGCTTAAGCCAAACATCGACGATTCCGCTAGCAAAAGATTGGACCGCTACTCGTCTAGTGGCACGTAAAGCCGGCAAACGATAAGTTTGCGCACATGACACTAACAATTGGCCAAGCCGCCCCAGAGTTTAATTTGATGGATCAACACGGAACAAATGTTTCGCTCTCTTCATTTAAGGGAAAGAAAAACGTTGTTGTTCTCTTCTATCCATTTGCATTCTCAGGTATTTGTACCGGCGAACTCTGCGCACTTCGTGATGACCTTGCAGCATTTCAAAATGAGAACGTTCAATTGTTAGCCGTCTCTTGCGATCCAATGTATGCACAACGCGCATTCGCAGAACAAGAAGGTTACAAATTTCCAGTACTCGCAGACTTCTGGCCACACGGCGCAGCAGCTAAGGCATACGGTGTTTTCAAT
>JBILSQ010000062.1:0-5151 GCA_044372035.1 Candidatus Planktophila sp.
AGAAACCAATTTCTTTTGCTTCGGCTGCGAGTTCAACGAACTCTTCTGGCTTAACCCAACGTTCGACAGGATGATGGCGATTAGTGGGACGTAAATACTGTGTAATTGTGATCAGATCACACCCAGCACTTCTTAGATCCTTAAGCGCTTGAGAAACTTCTTCGCGAGTTTCGCCAAGACCCAGAATTAAGTTCGATTTTGTAATCAATCCATAATCGCGTGCCATCGTGATAACGGTTAGCGATTTCTCATAAGTGAATGCAGGTCTGATGCTCTTAAAAATACGAGGCACAGTCTCTAAATTATGGGCAAAGACTTCTGGTTTAGTTTCAAAAATTTGATTAAGCAGATCTGCTTTCGCATGAAAATCCGGTGCCAGCATTTCTACGCCGCATCCAGGATTCAACTCGTGAACTTGTCGAATGGTTTCGGCGTATAACCAGGCACCTTCATCTTCAAGATCATCACGTGTAACACCAGTAATCGTTGCGTACTTCAATCCCATTTTTTTAACAGACTCGGCGACTTTGCGTGGTTCTTCACGATCTATTGGATCGGGTTTGCCAGTATCAATATTGCAAAAATCGCATCTGCGCGTGCACTTTTCTCCACCAATTAAGAAGGTTGCTTCTTTATCTTCCCAACATTCAAAAATGTTTGGACAGGCGGCCTCTTGGCAAACTGTATGTAAACCTTCAGATGAAACAAGTGAGCGAAGTCGGGTGTATTCGGGTCCCATATTGGCGCGCGTTTTAATCCATTCAGGTTTGCGTTCAATAGGTGTTTGAGCATTGCGCGCTTCAATGCGGATCATTTTGCGACCATCAGGTGCAATTGTCATACGCACACCTTACCTAGTGTTGAAATCAAATTTCTCTCTAAAATTGGCAAAACATCTGCAGGAGTAATCTCGCGCTTTAATTCCTGGGACATAGAAGTCACTTGAGCATCTGCGATACCGCAAGGAATTATCTGTGCAAAAGGGGATAGGTCTGGATTTACATTAAGTGCAAAGCCATGCATGGTGGTGCCTTTAGCGACTCTGATTCCAATAGCTGCTATTTTGCGAGGAATCAATTCATCATTAATCCACACACCTGAACGTCCTTTAATTCTCTGTACTTCAATACCGAACTCTTTACAGGTATCAATCAACGCACTTTCTAGTTCGCGGACAAAACCTACTAATTCAGATGGCTTTGCTAGGCGCAAAATGGGATATCCAACTATCTGTCCCGGGCCGTGCCACGTAATTTTTCCACCGCGATTTACATCGATTACTGGTGTGCCATTTGCTGGTCTCTCGTGATCTAGCGTGCGCTTTCCCGCAGTAAATACGGAAGGGTGTTCAACAAAGAGAAGAGTGTTTGGAATCTGAGACGAACTAACCTGTTCGTGAGTTTGTTCTTGGATGATTAAGGCGTCGGCATATGCAAGGTGCTTTAAATCATGCACCAAAATACTCTGTTGGATGGTCTCTATGGGCGCCACGGAGTAAGCCTAAAGGTAGGCTTGCCCAGTCGCGAATCACGCGCTCCCGCCAGATTGAAAGGCTACATTTCAGTGTCCATAAGCACATCTCAGAAATCACGTAAACCCTTCGCCCTAGCAATGCTCGTAGTTTTGTTCTGGTTTTTGCTCACCGGTGTTTTTGGCCCTTTATTTGGAAAACTTTCATCCGTACAAGAGAACAACAACTCTTCATTCTTGCCTAGAGGCGCTGAAGCGACTCAAGCGTCTGAGTTGATTCAAACTTTTTCAGGTAAAGATTCTTTTAATTTTCCAGCGCTAGTCCTATTTGAAGGCGATGCCACACCTGCAAATCTTCAAGCGATTAACTCTCGTTTAGATTCGATTGGTGAGTTAACTCTTGCTGGTACACCTGCAAAAATCGCAGATTATCTTGCTCCAGGTCAGAGAATTTCTGCGTTCCCATCAGAAGATGGCAAAGCAATTCTGGCAAATGTTCCACTTGATGGAAATTCACTGACAAAATTACTTCCAAATGAAGAACCAGTACTACCGGCAATTGTCGAAGCACTACGTGAAGATCTAGGACCTCTAGCAGAGGCAAACAACCTCACTTCCTATGTCACAGGACCTGGCGGCTTACTTGGAGATTTATTTGGAGCATTCGGAGACATTGACTCAACATTGCTCTTAACAACTCTTGGCGTTGTTGCTGTTATTTTGATTGTTGTTTATCGATCTCCGATTCTGTGGATTATTCCGTTGCTCTCCGCCCTCTTTGCGCTCTCTACGGCTGGAGGAATTGTTTATCTACTTGCGAAAAATGACATTATCGATGTTGATGGCCAATCCCAAGGAATTCTCTCTGTATTAGTTATCGGCGCCGCAACGGATTATGCGTTGCTACTTATTGCCAGATATCGAGAAGAACTTCATTTACATGAAAATAGATTCGATGCTATGCGCGCGGCTTACAAGGGTGTCTGGGAACCAATTCTTGCATCGGGTTCTACAGTTGCAATTTCCCTTCTTGTACTTTTGTTCAGCCAGCTCACTAATACAGCAGGCCTCGGACCAATTGGAGCAATTGGTATTGCGTGCTCTGTCATAACAATTTTGACACTTTTGCCCGCACTACTTTTGCTCTTTGGGCGTTGGATATTTTGGCCACGCCGTCCAGAATTTGACGGTCAGGATCAAGTTCTCTCTGGTGTCTGGTCAAAGGTAGGAAATACGATTGGACGAAGCCCTCGTAAAGCGTGGGTAGTTACAGGAGTAATTTTATTGGCATTCGCTTTTACTTCGACAACGCTAAAAGCTGATGGAATTGGAACAGTCGACACTTTTACAACTAATCCTGAATCAGTTGTAGGACAAAAATTGTTGCTAACACACTTTCCTGGTGGAGAAGGCGATCCAACACAGATAGTTGTAAATGTAGACAAACTAGATGCTGTTGCTGCTGCGGTAAGAAATGCTCCAGGAGTTACTTCCGTAGCGCCGTTATTGGATGGTTTTGCTATACCTGGTGGACCAATTCCAGAAATTAAAGTTGTTAATAACAAAGCAATTCTGAATGTTGTTCTCGAAAAAGCGCCAGATAGCGTGGAAGCATCAAATGACATTCCTGAGATTCGACGACTTGCTCATCAAGCCGATCCGACCTCATTAGTTGGTGGAACGAGCGCTGTTTCATATGACATTCGAAGTGCAAATGATCGAGACAATAAAACAATTATTCCAATTATTTTGATTGTTATCACAATTATTCTCGGTCTTCTTCTGCGAAGTATTCTCAGCGCAGCGCTACTTCTGGGCACCGTTGTACTTTCCTATTTCGCAACGCTAGGAGTTTGTGCACTGGTCTTTAATCACGTATTCGGCTTTGAAGGGGGAGATACATCCTTCCCACTATTTGCCTTTATTTTCCTGGTGGCACTCGGTATTGATTACAACATCTTCTTAATGACTCGAGTACGTGAAGAGTCAATCAAACTGGGAACGCGTCAGGGAGTTATTAAAGGTTTGACAGTTACTGGTGCCGTAATTACATCAGCTGGAATTGTTTTGGCTGCTACGTTTGCCGTTCTTGGATTAATTCCTCTTGTGCCACTTGCTCAACTCGGCTTTGCAGTTGCCTTTGGCGTTTTGTTGGACACAATTATTGTGCGCTCAATTCTGGTTCCAGCAATGGTGCACGACATCGGTCCAAAAATATGGTGGCCTTCCAAGCTCAAAAAGTAGGTTCAATGAAATTTGAAATGAACCAACGTGCCTAAGAAGGTTATTGTCATTGGTGCAGGTTTGGCGGGGTTAAGTGCTGCCATCACTCTGCAAAATGAAGGAGTCGACGTCACTGTTCTCGAAAGCAGTGATCGACCTGGGGGTCGAGTGACTAGTGATGTAATTGATGGCTTCATTTGTGACCGAGGTTTTCAACTCATTAACGCGAATTACCCGGAGATCAAGCACCTGGAAATTATGAAGGACATAGATTTCGTAGTTGCTTCTTCAGTTATTGAAATGGCGCGAAATGACGCGCGAATTAGAATCGGCGATCCGAGAAAAGCGTTCTTCTCTGTTTTCAATTCAGAGACTGGAACTTTGATAGAGAAGATTAGGTTGATTAAGTACCTGTTGATTCGAAAAAATGTTGCCAGTGTCGGCGAAGATTTGAAAGCAAATGGATTAGGTAAAACCTATGAACGAGTTTTGCGACCATTCTTAACCGGTGTATTTCTGGCCGATCCCTTGATCGTAAATGCTGAATCTGGAAGAACGGCAATCAAGGGATTTATAAGAGGCAAGATAGGTTTGCCAGCACAAGGGTGCAGAGCGTTCTCTGAAGCTTTGGCTGCAAGAGTCAAATCCATCGAGTACGGAGTGCAAGTAAATTCAATCAAAAAGAACAGAGTAAAAACATCGCAAGGTAGTTACGAGGCGGATGCAATTATTGTTGCAACTGATGCCACAACAGCTGCGCAGCTATTAGATCTCACTGACGTACCCCAGCTCGTTGGTTGCACGACGTGGAATCACTCAACTACGCAATCACCAACGCAGAGTGCTTCACTCATTGTTGATAGTCAAAACCGCGGTCCATTAGTAAACACAATCGTTATTTCAAATATGGTTCCGAGTTATGCACCCGCTGGTAAGTCATTGATTTCGAGTACATCCGTTTTGCCTGCCACCGAATCAGAGGTTCGACGACACTTATCTATTTTGTACGGCGTCGATACTAGAAAATGGAAACTAGTTGCAAAGTATGAAATTCCGAGTGCACTGCCACTTCCAACTTTGCAAGGCGCTGCGATTTCAGGCTCGCATGTTCGTGATTCAATTTATGTAGCTGGTGATTACAAGAGCGCACCCTCGCAAAATGGAGCGTTGCTTTCGGGGCGTTTAGCTGCCCTATCTGTATTAGTCGACTAGCGCAGCGAGTGCGGGTGCGATGTGGGGGTAATCGAAGTTAAAGCCAGCATCCATAAGTGCTTGAGGCATTACTTTTTTAGATCCCAAAATCTCACTTGCAAACCCACCTAGCGCAATTTTCAGCGCAAAAGATGGAGCAGGAAATAGCGCAGGCCTGTGTAATGCTCTGGCTAAACCGGCAGTAAATTCTTGATTAGTAACGGGATTTGGAGAAGTTACATTTACTGGGCCTTCAATTTTGCTTTC
>JBILSQ010000063.1:0-5138 GCA_044372035.1 Candidatus Planktophila sp.
GTAAAAAACCCGAACGCATAGGAGCGCACGGGTTAACGTTCACACCTACGCGGGCTGAGTTTTCACTCACTTAGCGAAACTTCTTGTGGAAGTTTCAAGACCTGCGGTCTTTGGTTATATGACGAGGGTAGGCCTTTCGGCCCGCCCCCGTCAAATTTATTGAGTTTTGTTTAAAGAGGACTACTGAGCCACTGCTTCGCGAACGAGGTTTGGATCGATATTGATTCCAGGTCCCATCGTTGTTGAAATTACAGCGCGCTTGATAAAGCGACCCTTTGAAGAGTTTGGCTTTGAGCGGTGTACTTCATCGAGGGCAGCTGCATAGTTTTCTGCAAGCTGTTCTGCAGTAAATGAAACCTTGCCAATAATGAAGTGAAGGTTTGAATTCTTATCGATACGGAATTCAACTTTTCCGCCCTTAATGTCAGTAACAGCCTTTGTTACATCTGTTGTAACTGTTCCGGTCTTTGGGTTTGGCATCAAGTTACGTGGTCCCAAAACTTTACCGAGACGACCGACCTTACCCATGAGATCTGGTGTTGCTACAACTGCATCGAAATCTAAACGACCCTTTGCAACTTCGTCGATGAGTTCGTCTCCACCAACAATGTCAGCACCAGCTGCGCGTGCTTCGTCAGCACGTTCTCCGTTTGCGAAAACAAGAACGCGAGCAGTCTTACCAGTTCCGTGTGGAAGGTTTACTGTCGAACGGATTGCTTGATCTGCTTTCTTTGGGTCAACACCAAGGCAGAGTGCAACATCAACAGTTGCGTCGTACTTTGTTGTTGATGTTTCGCGGACAAGTGTTACTGCCTCTAGCGGTGTGTAAAGACGATCTGCATCAATCTTCGCAGCCGCTGCGATGTATTTCTTTGAGCGCTTCATTTCTTCCTTCTTTCTCTTATTTCTAAGAGTTAGTGGTTGTGGTTAGCGAACCAGCGAGGTTCTCCCACATCTCTTTCTCGGGGTGAGAAAGAGAAACTTTTTTGTGACTAGCCGACAGTGATTCCCATTGAACGAGCTGTTCCAGCAATGATCTTGCTTGCTGCATCAATGTCGTTCGCATTGAGATCTGCCATCTTTGTCTTTGCAATTTCTTGGACTTGAGCCATTGAAATGTTTGCAACTTTATTCTTGTGAGGAATTGCAGAACCCTTTTCGATTCCTGCTGCCTTCAAGATAAGACGTGAAGCTGGAGGAGTCTTGGTGATGAAGTCGAAAGAGCGATCTTCGTACACAGTAATTTCTACTGGGATGATCTGACCCTTTTGTGATTCCGTTGCAGCGTTGTACGCCTTAACGAACTCCATGATGTTGACACCGTGCTGACCAAGGGCAGGACCTACTGGTGGAGCTGGTGTTGCCGCTCCAGCCTGGATCTGCAACTTGATGAATCCAGTTACCTTTTTCTTTGGTGCCATTTCTTTTCCTCTTTTTTCGTTTTCTCGTTATTTATAACTTGTGGGAATTAAATCTTTTGTACTTGGTTAAATGAAAGCTCAACCGGAGTTTCGCGTCCAAAGATTGAAACCAAAACCTTGAGTTTTGCCTGCTCTGGCATGATCTCTGAAATTGATGCAGGAAGAGTTGCGAATGGGCCATCCATAACGGTGACTGACTCGCCTACTTCGAAATCAACAACTCGAATATCTAGTTTGTCTGAAGCCTTCTTCGGACGTGGTGCCAAAATCTTTTCTACTTCATCCAAACTCAATGGACTTGGGTGGTGTGCGTTTCCAACGAATCCTGTTACGCCAGGAGTGTTGCGTACTGCAGACCATGACTCGTCAGTGAGATCGAGGCGAACTAAAACGTAGCCTGGATAAATATTGCGCTTTACTTGCTTGCGCTGGCCATTCTTAATTTCCATTACTTCTTCTTCAGGAACTTCAATCTGGAAAATGTAATCTTCCATGTTGAGAGACTGAATACGGTTCTGGAGATTGCCCTTTACCTTCTTTTCGTATCCTGCATAAGAGTGGACTACGTACCAATCTCCAGGAGCGACGCGAAGTGCGCGACGAAACTCTGCATTTGGGTCATTCTCATCTGATTCGATGTCGCCATCTTCATCTGATGAAAGAGCAACATCTGAATCAGCAGCTGTTGAAGTATTGATTACTACTTCAATAACTTCTTCAACCTGTGGAGTCGCAAGATCGGTCGCAGATGCTGCGAGCGCTGCTTCAAAAGCGTCAGGTTGGGTTGTGTTTAAGTTCTGGTCATCGCTCATAGTTATTCCTTAACCGAAAACCCAGAAAACAATTTTGGTGAGTACAAGATCGAAAACAGAGACAACTGCAATCACGAAAGATACGAAGACCAAGACAACGGCTGTATAGGTTGTGAGTTGGTTACGTGTAGGCCAAACAACTTTACGAAGTTCTGAAATTATTTGACGATAGAAAAGTCCAAAGCGCGCAAATGGACCGAGCTTTTCGGCTTCTTGTACTTCTTCAGTCATGTGCGTTCCTTTCTCTTCGTTTTCTTCGTTACTAGTTACTAGTTACTAGTTACTCATTACAACTAAAAACTGTGCAGGGCAGGAGGGACTCGAACCCCCAACCGGCCGCTTTGGAGACGGCAACTCTAGCCAATTGAGCTACTGCCCTTCGCGAGAGCATGGCGAAACCATAGGAATTACCAAATCCTCGTGAGCGTCGAAGTGTAGACGTACATATGCGCTTAGGTCTAACTCGCGCTTAGCCAAGGGGCTTTATAGGGCAGACTTACACCTGTGACCCCCCAGAGCAGAATTTCCACTCGAATAGCCGCAATTGCTGAATCAGCCACGCTTGCAGTTGATGCAAAAGCTAAGGCTCTCAAAGCTGCCGGTCGTCCAGTTATCGGCTTTGGTGCAGGAGAACCTGATTTTCCAACTCCTGATTACATAGTTACTGCTGCTGCGAATGCGACATCAGTTCCGGCAAATCATCGATACACACCAACTCCTGGTTTACCAGATCTGCGTGATGCAATTGTTGCAAAGACAAAGCGTGATTCGAATTATGAAATTACTGCAGATCAAGTTCTTGTTACTAATGGTGGAAAGCAATCTGTCTACCAAGCATTTGCGACAATTATTGATCCAGGTGATGAAGTAATTCTTCCTTCACCATTTTGGACAACGTATCCAGAGTGCATCAAATTAGCTGGCGGAAAAACTGTCGAAGTCTTCGCAGATGAATCTCAGAACTACTTGGTCACCGTTGAACAACTAGAAGCTGCGCGCACACCAAAGACAAAAGCGCTCTTGTTCTGTTCTCCATCTAATCCGACCGGCTCTGTCTATTCACCAGCGCAAGTAAAAGCAATAGGTGAATGGGCACTCAAGAACAATGTCTGGATTATTGCTGATGAAATTTATGAGCACCTGCTATATGACGGTGCAAAAGCACCAAGCATGCCTGTAGTTGTTCCAGGGCTTGCTGATTCAACAATAATTATTAATGGAGTTGCAAAGACATATGCCATGACAGGTTGGCGCGTGGGCTGGATGATTGGGCCAAAAGATGTCATTAAGGCAGCGACAAATCTGCAATCACACCTGACTTCAAATGTCTCTAACGTTTCACAGCGCGCAGCGATTGCAGCACTTACCGGTGATCTCTCTGCTGTTCACAAAATGGGAGAAGCTTTTGATCGCCGTCGTAAGTTAATTGTTGGATTACTCAATGAAGTTCCTGGCTTCGAATGTCCTATGCCAACTGGTGCTTTCTACGTCTATCCATCCGTTAAAGGTGCACTCGGCAAAACAATTCGCGGAAAAACCGCAAAGACGTCTGCTGAGTTAGCAACAATTATTTTGGATGAAGTTGAAGTTGCAGCAGTACCAGGCGAAGCTTTTGGACCATCTGGTTATTTGCGATTCTCATACGCACTGGGTGATGAAGATATCGTCGAAGGAATTGGTCGAATCAAGAAATTGCTTACAGAAGGTTAAGGCCTACTAAATTCACTTCTGGTTCTAGCGAAATATTGAAAGTCGCACGTACTTTCTCGTGAGCTAACTTTGCAAGTGCTGCAATTTCTGAAGCTTTTGCGCCTCCGCTATTTGTTAAAGCCAAAACATGTTTAGTCGAAATTCGAGCACCACCAAGTGATTGACCCTTGGTAATTCCTGAATGCTCAATGAGCCATGCAGCCGATGTCTTCACTCGTCCATCTGCTTGTGGCCAACGTGGAGCATCTGCCGGAAGTTGCGCCGCTACCTCTGCGCTCACAATTGGGTTGGTGAAAAAAGATCCAGCAGACCAAGAGTCATGATCATTTTCGGATAACAACATCCCCTTGCGTGCGCGAAGTTCTAGAACTTTCTCGCGGCAATCTTTCACTGAACTCTTTTCACCAACTGAGATACCGAGTGCACTCGCTAATTCTGAGTAAGTAACGGGGGCCGTCATCTCGCCAATGCGTAATTGAAAAGCCACATCTAGAACTACATAGCGCCCGGGATGAGCTTTGAAATGTGAATCGCGATATGAAAAGTCGCACTCTGCATTTGTGAATGTCTTAATCTCTTTTACCTGACGATCATATGTTCGTACTCGGGTAATGAATTCACTTACTTCATGACCGTATGCACCAATATTTTGTATCGGTGCTGCGCCTACTGTGCCTGGAATTCCGCTGAGTGTTTCAAGACCTGCAAAGCCACGTGAAATCGTCGTCTTTACGAAATCATCCCAATTTTCACCTGCACCAATTGTGAGGGTTGCTCCGCTGCACGCATCAACTTCTTCTTCAATTTTGTTATTTGAAATTCGAATAACTGTTCCGGCAAAACCATCATCGCTAACCAAAAGATTTGTTCCACCACCCATAATCAAAATGGGTGAATCTCCAGCACTTTCAACGGCTGCGATTATTTCCTTTTCGCTGGAAACTTCTACAAATTTCTTGGCAGGGCCACCCACGCGAAGTGAGGTGTAATCCGATAAATCAGCCATGGGTAAAGGTTACCGACGTGGACTAAGAATTGCTTCTTTGCCTCGGAAGCGTTCGAGAATACGGTCGTAATTCTTCTTCGATTGTGCATCTCTGAAACTTTCTTCAGTGTCGTAATAACCATGATGACGACCTTGTTCGAGTGGTAAATCAACTTGTAGCAATCGACCAGCTGCATGCTTTAGTCGCAG
>JBILSQ010000064.1:0-5101 GCA_044372035.1 Candidatus Planktophila sp.
TGAGACCATTTCTGAGTTGTTAGATCCTTTGGAGAATTCCCATGAGTGAGCGAAAGAAAATACGCAGAGCACTCATCAGCGTCTATGACAAAAATCGCCTACAAGAAATCGGTGCTGCACTAAGCGCTGCAGGTGTTCAGATTGTTTCTACCGGATCAACTGCAAAAACTCTTGCAGCCGCGGGGATAGAAGTTACTGAAGTAAGCGCTGTTACAGGATTTCCCGAGATTATGGGCGGACGAGTAAAAACATTACATCCAACAATTCACTCCGGAATTCTTGCTGATCAGGAAAATTCTGAGCACATGTCTGCCATAAAGAACTTGGGAATCGAACCCTTTGATTTAATTGTTATCAACCTTTATCCATTTGCCGAAACAATTGCAACAGGTGCAACATTTGCAGAATGTATTGAACAAATTGATATCGGTGGCCCTTCGATGCTCAGAGGTGCCGCTAAGAATCATGGCTCAGTAGCCGTTGTTTCAAATCCTTCTCAATACGATCAATTAATCAGTGCAATATCTGCGGGAGGCTTTACCGCGGCGCAACGTCAGAGATTAGCTTTAGAAGTATTTAGAACAACCGCTGAATACGATTTAACAATTGCTAATTGGTTAGGTCAAAATTCGGGGGCAACATTGCCAGAATGGTTCGGAAGCATTTACGTCCAAGAAAACACTCTTCGCTACGGAGAAAATCCTCATCAATCCGCGGCAATTTATCGGGGAAGTTCAGAAGGTATTGTTCAATCTAAACAACTACATGGCAAAGAAATGTCATTTAATAACTACACAGATGCTGATGCTGCATGGCGTGCAGCCTTTGATCACGCCGAACCATGCGTTGCCATTATTAAGCATGCCAATCCATGTGGGATTGCAGTCGGAAAAGATATCGCTTCTGCGTATTTGAAGGCCCACGAATGTGATCCTGTGTCAGCATTTGGTGGAGTCGTAGCCTCTAATCGAATCGTCACAACTGAGATGGCCAAAGCTCTTTCAGAAACTTTCACCGAAGTTCTTATTGCACCTAGTTATGAGGATGCAGCAGTAGAAATACTTTCGCAAAAACCATCTATTCGTATTTTGCAATGTAGCGCCACCGAATCAAGTGCAATCGAAATGCGTCCGGTCAGTGGTGGATTTTTATTACAGGAGATAGATGCAATTGATGCCTCAGGTGATGCTTCTTCGTCATGGAAGTTAGTTGCGGGCCCAAAGGTTTCTGCGGATACGTTGAAGGATCTTGAATTTGCATGGCGCGCTGTCCGCGCAGTTAAAAGCAATGCGATTTTGTTAGCAAAAAATGGCGCAAGTGTCGGTGTTGGTATGGGTCAAGTTAATCGCGTCGATAGTGCAGAGCTTGCGGTAAAGCGAGCAGGTAATCGTGCAGCAGGAAGCGTTGCATCGAGCGATGCATTTTTTCCATTTGCTGATGGATTACAGATTCTTATCAACGCTGGGATCAATGCTGTTGTTTCACCTGGTGGAAGTGTGCGCGATGAAGAAGTCATTGCCGCCGCAGAACAGGCTGGAATTAGCTTGTATTTCACCGGTACTCGGCATTTCTCACACGCATAAATCTTCAATAAGATACGAGCATGACCGCAACTATTCTCGATGGCAAGGCTCTAGCCGCATCAATTAAGAAAGATCTGGCGGTAAGAGTTCTTGAGTTAAAGAAAAAAGGAATCACTCCAGGACTCGGAACAGTTTTAGTTGGCGATGATCCCGGTTCACATTCATACGTTGGCGGCAAGCATCGCGATTGCCAGGAAGTCGGAGTTACCTCAATCCGCGTAGATCTTCCAGATTCAGCTTCGCAAGCAGATGTACTTGCTGCAATTAAAGATCTTAACAATGCAAAAGAGTGCACTGGATATATTGTGCAATTACCAATGCCTAAGGGTATTGATCCTCAAGTAATTCTTGAAGCAATTGATCCCGCAAAAGATGCTGATGGATTGCACCCAATGAACCTAGGCAGACTCGTTGCAGGTTATGACGCACCACTGCCATGTACTCCTCGCGGAATAGTTGCGTTGTTGCAGCATTACAACGTTGCCCTTAAAGGTGCCGAAGTTACAGTTATTGGTCGCGGACTTACAGTTGGTCGTCCACTCGGTTTATTGCTCACCCGCAAGCAAGAAAATGCAACCGTTACTTTGACTCACACCGGAACAAAAGATTTAGCTTTGCACACTCGCAATGCTGACATTGTTATTGCAGCTATTGGTCAAGCGCACTTTCTTAACGCCTCAATGATTAAAGCAGGTGCTGCGGTTATTGATGTTGGAATTTCACGTACTGACGCGGGTTTACTGGGCGATGTACATCCAGATGTAATGGAAAAAGCAGGATTCGTTGCTCCAATGCCAGGTGGTGTTGGGCCCATGACGCGAGCAATGCTCGTTACGAATGTTGTGGACGCGTGTTCTTAGATTCGCGCGTAATTAGAATCGCTAGCTATTCATTAGTAGCGGCGGGTATCGTTTTAGGAGCCTTTAGTTTTGTGCGATCAGGAGCGCTCTTAATTGCCCTTGGAACTTTAGGGATTGCTTTTCCGTCACGGCATCTACGCACAATTGAGTTCTATTTTCCGGTGGGCATTGCAGTGGGGCTCTTTGTCCTGGCAATTTCACTGCCTAACGGGTTGTAGAGTTATCTTGATATCAAGGCACTTTAGATTCGAATATTGAAAGAGGGATGTAAACCATGGCAGGCAAAGTAACCGTCGTCGGTGCAGGTTTTTATGGTTCAACAACTGCAATGCGATTAGCTGAGTACAACATATTCGACACCGTTGTTCTCACTGACATACTTGAAGGCAAGCCAGAAGGTTTGGCGCTAGATATGAATCAATCTCGCTCGATTGAAGGATTTGAAACAAAAATTGTTGGTGCCACAACAAGTGCCGATGGCGCTGGATATGAAGCAACTGCGAATTCAGATGTAGTTGTCATTACTGCAGGACTTCCACGCAAACCAGGCATGAGCCGAATGGATCTCATCGGAGTAAATGCAGGAATTGTTCGTGGAGTTGCTGAAAACATTGCGAAACACTCACCGAACGCGGTCATTATCGTGGTTTCAAACCCACTCGATGAAATGACTGCGCTGACGCAAATCGCAACTGCATTTCCATACAACCGCGTAATGGGTCAGGCAGGAATGCTAGATACCGCGCGCTTTACACACTTTGTTGCCGAAAAACTCAACGTTCCAGTTTCATCAGTAAGTACTCTCACACTTGGTTCACACGGCGAAACAATGGTGCCGGTTCCGAGTCGCTGCACAGTTGGCGGAGTAGCACTGAGTGAAAAATTGTCTCAAACAGAAATTGATGAACTAGTTGATCGCACAAGAAATGGTGGAGCAGAAGTCGTTGCACTCTTAAAGACTGGTTCTGCATATTACGCACCATCTGCAGCAGCAGCTCGAATGGCAAAGGCTGTCATTGAAGATTCTGGCGCAACGATGCCGGTGTGTGCGTGGGTTGATGGTGAATACGGCATCTCTGGTGTTTACCTTGGCGTTGAAGCACAAATCGGTCGTCAAGGTGTTAAGAAAGTCGTTGAAACAAAACTTACGGATAGCGAATTAGCAGCACTTAAAGTTGCTGCTGAAGCTGTTCGTGCAAAACAAGCAGACGTACAGACACTCTAAGGGGAGCGCGCAGCATGGCCAAGATCAAAGTTGAAGGAACTGTTGTCGAACTAGATGGCGATGAAATGACTCGCATCATTTGGCAATTCATTAAAGATTCGTTGATTCTTCCTTATTTAGATGTAAATCTTGAGTATTACGATCTTGGAATTGAAAAGCGTGATGAGACTGATGATCAAATTACTATTGATGCAGCTCGAGCTATTCAAAAGCACGGAGTCGGAATCAAGTGCGCCACTATTACTCCTGATGAAGCCCGCGTTGAAGAGTTTGGGCTTAAGAAGATGTGGAAGTCTCCTAACGGAACAATCCGCAATATCTTGGGTGGCGTAATTTTCCGCGAACCAATCATCATCAGCAATGTTCCACGTTTGGTACCGCACTGGACTAAGCCAATTGTTATTGGCCGTCACGCTTTTGGTGATCAATACAAAGCAACTGATTTCAAAGTTCCTGGTCCAGGAAAGCTAACTCTCTCCTTTGTACCAGAAGATGGTTCTGCGCCTATGGAATTTAATGTTTTTGATTTCCCAGCTGCCGGTGTCGCAATGGGTATGTACAACCTTGATGACTCCATCCGCGACTTTGCACGCGCATCACTTAATTATGGATTGAACAGAAAGTATCCTGTTTATCTCTCAACAAAGAACACAATTCTTAAGGCTTATGACGGACGCTTTAAAGATATTTTTGAAGAGATTTATCAAGCAGAGTTCAAGTCAGCATTTGATACTGCTGGAATTTGGTATGAACATCGCCTCATCGATGACATGGTTGCAATGTCACTTCGTATGGAAGGTGGCTATGTTTGGGCCTGCAAGAACTATGACGGTGACGTGCAATCAGACACTGTTGCACAAGGTTATGGCTCACTCGGATTAATGACATCAGTGCTGATGACACCAGATGGAAAAGTTGTTGAATCTGAGGCTGCACACGGAACTGTGACTCGTCACTATCGTGATCATCAAGCCGGAAAAGCTACATCGACAAATCCAATCGCATCAATTTTTGCGTGGACTCGCGGTCTTGCACACCGTGCAAAACTTGATAATAACAAGGAACTTGCAAAGTTTTGTGACACTCTCGAACAAGTCTGTATTCAAACTGTTGAACAAGGCAAGATGACAAAGGATTTATCACTCTTGATTGCACCAGATGCCCCATGGCAAACAACACAAGAGTTCCTCAACTCAATTGATGAAAATCTCAAGAAGGTTATGGCTTAATTTCATGAATTCTGGGCGCGGTGCTGTGGCACTTGTTGGCTCAGGTGAGTACTTAATCCAGATGCAGGAGATCGAAACTGATCTTCTGCATCGTGGCATTTCTAGAGGTAAATCAAATACATATATTCAAATTCCTACAGGCGCTGGTCAAGAGAGTGCCGATCGCATCGAATTTTGGAAAGAGCGCGGAGCAGCGCAGGCAGA
>JBILSQ010000065.1:0-4767 GCA_044372035.1 Candidatus Planktophila sp.
ACATGGGTGCACAGCTTGTTAAAGAAGTTGCAACTAAGACCAATGACGTCGCAGGTGATGGAACAACAACTGCAACCGTCCTTGCTCAAGCAATGGTTAAAGAAGGACTTCGTAATCTTGCAGCGGGAGCACAACCTATGGATCTCAAGCTCGGTATTGAAGCCGCAGTTATTGCAATCTCAGAGCGCCTACGCGCCAACGCCACTGTCGTAAATGACAAGGCACAGATCGCTGACGTTGCAACAATTTCCGCTCAAGATCGCATAATCGGAGATCTCATCGCAGAAGCGATGGACAAGGTTGGCAAAGATGGCGTCATCACTGTTGAAGAAGCCTCAACAACCGCCCTCGAACTCGAGTTCACTGAAGGTATGCAATTTGATAAGGGTTACATCTCTCCATACTTTGTTACAGATCAAGACCGTATGGAAGCTGTCCTAGAAGATGCTTACGTTTTGATCGTTGGAAACAAAATTTCTGCGCTCGCAGAGCTTCTTCCAATTCTTGAAAAAATCGCACAAGCATCAAAGCCACTGTTAGTAATTGCCGAAGATGTTGAAGGAGAAGCTCTTTCAACTCTGGTTGTAAACCGCATGCGTGGAGTATTCGCTTCAGCTGCAGTTAAAGCACCTGGCTTCGGAGATCGTCGCAAGGCGATGCTTGAAGACATTGCAGTTCTTACAGGCGGCACAGTCATTTCAACTGAAATTGGAATGAAGCTTGATCAAGTTGGTATCGAATCCCTTGGTAAAGCACGTCGTATTGTGATTTCAAAGGATGCAACCACAATTGTTGACGGAGCCGGGGATAAGAAACTCGTCGCCGCTCGTGTTCAAGAAATTCGCAACGAATTATCAACAACAGATTCAGAGTGGGATCGCGGCAAGCTCCAAGAGCGTGTTGCAAAACTCGCTGGTGGAGTCTGCGTAATCAAGGTTGGCGCACACACAGAAGTAGAACTCAAGGAGAAGAAGCACCGCCTTGAGGATGCAATTTCTGCTACTCGCGCAGCAGTTGAAGAGGGCATCGTTATCGGCGGAGGAGCAGCACTTGTTCACGCAGCCGATGCACTCGAAGGCGATCTTGGCTTCACTGGAGACAAAGCAGTCGGTGTTCGTCTTGTTCGCAAGGCGTGCGACGAACCACTTCGTTGGATTGCAGAAAATGCAGGACTTGAAGGTTACGTAGTTGTAGCAAAAGTTCGCGCAATGAAAGCTCACGAAGGTTTCAACGCAGCAACTGATGTCTACGGCGATCTTGCAAAAGATGGCGTAATCGATCCAGTGAAAGTAACTCGATCAGCACTTGCTAACGCGGCATCAATTGCGGCGATGTTTATTACAACAGAAGCTGTTGTTTACGAACGTCCTGCTGATGAAGCACCAGATGCTGGCGGCCACGGACACTCACACGGTCCTGGTGGACACTCACACTAGTTAATTTCAGTAGGTAATAAAAAACCCCTTCGTATTATGCGAAGGGGTTTTTTACTTAAATCTTTATGAAGCGTGATAAACCTCTGACGGTTTTTCATCGCCGATAATTGCTAAGCGATCTTCTTCAGATAATCCGCCCCAAATTCCGTATGGTTCTTGTACGGCCAGTGCATGTTCACGACATTGCACAATCACTGGGCAGGCCGCGCAAATAGCTTTTGCTGCGTTTTCACGATTACGTCGGCGTGGGCCACGTTCGCCATCTGGATGAAAGAACATTTCAGATGGAAGCGTGCGGCATGAACCTTCGTATTGCCACTCCCAATGATCAGCGATCGGTTGGGGTAAACGTGAAATTTCAGCCATACGTAGAAGGTACAACCGTTTCATAGGTTGTTCAAGCATCTGTGCCCCTTTTTTGCCAAAACAGCCCATTCCAAGTGGTGATTTGCGTCGCATCACGCCACGATAGGCCTGTGGAAGAGCTATTAACCGTCGCAGCCGTAGCCAGGCGCTTAGGTGTAGCCCCGGCAACCCTTCGAACATGGGCGAGGCGATACGGCATCGGTCCTACCGAACACGAGAGTGGATCGCATCGCCGTTATGGCAAAGATGATCTAGCCAAGTTAACAACCATGCGCCGTTTAATCATCGCGGGCATGTCACCTGCAGAAGCTGCTGAAAAAGCTCTCAGCACCAAGAGCACTCCGAAGCTTGAGAAAATCGTTCACGGATTTTCTGACCGGCACGATGTTATAGATGCATTACATAACGCAGCTATAGCCATGGACAAAAATTTCATTGAAAGTCTATTGCGCAACGACATTGAACAATATGGCGTAGTTAGATCGTGGCAAGAAGTAATTGTTCCGGTCTTGGTTCACATCGGTAAGTCATGGGAAGAAACTGGCGAAGGAATTGAAATCGAACACTTCTTCTCCGAAACCCTCAAGCGAGTTTTCCGTGAAAGCGCATCCGAGATTAAGAAACCCATTAATCCACGACCAGTTCTCGTTGCATCCGTGGGCGAGGAGATGCACTCACTTGCAATTCACGCACTGACTGCGGCTCTTGCTGAAAGAAATATCGAGTGTCATTTCCTTGGAGCGCGCACTCCATTTGCAGCACTCGAAGCCATGGTTGAAAAATTTGCACCTCCTGCAATTTTCTTGTGGGCGCAATTAGTTGAAAATGCTGATCCATCATTCTTCAGAGATTTACCTGCCGTGCGCCCAGCCCCACGAGTTCTATTGGGTGGCCCAGGATGGCGTGGAAGTGATTGCGCAGAAATGACACAAACCCCTGATTTGAACTTCGCATGTGAGGAAATTGCGCGGGCTGTGGGGGCTTAAAGCACCGATAGACTCTGACCTTCTTGGATGAGGCTAGGTTGAAGGAGGGCAGCGATGAGTAGCGATAGCGAAAAAATCGCAATGCTTGGCCTTACCTACGATGATGTTTTATTACTTCCAGATGCCTCCGAAGTTGTTCCTAGCGAAGTAAATACAGGGACCTGGCTCACTCGCACAATTTCACTCGCAGTTCCACTTGTTTCATCTGCCATGGATACCGTTACCGAATCTGCGATGGCGATTGCGATGGCAAAAGCAGGCGGCATCGGAATCATTCATAGAAATTTGCCGATTGAAGAGCAGGTAACTCACGTTAAGTTAGTTAAAAACGTTGGCCTAGCTGGCGCTGCAGTTGGCGTTGGTGATGATGGATTTAGTAGAGCGCAAGCACTCATTGAGGCTGGCGTAGATGTAGTTGTTGTAGATACCGCTCATGGACATCACCGAGCAGTTCTAGATGCAATTGCGCGCATTAAAAATTACTCTTCTGCAACACAAGTAATTGGTGGAAACGTTGCAACCCGCGCCGGTGCACAAGCACTTATTAATGCTGGAGCCGACGCGGTAAAAGTTGGAGTTGGACCAGGATCTATTTGCACCACTCGTGTTGTTGCCGGTGTTGGTGTTCCACAAATTACCGCGATCATGGAAGCAAGCAAGGCGTGTGCAAAAGCAGGCATCCCACTTATTGCAGATGGTGGATTGCAATATTCAGGTGACATCGTTAAAGCAATTGTTGCTGGTGCGCATTCGGTAATGCTTGGCTCATTACTTGCAGGGTGTGATGAATCTCCGGGCGAACTCGTAGAAATTGATGGACGCAAATATAAGGCGTATCGCGGAATGGGTTCACTTGGTGCAATGCAATCTCGCGGAGAGAAGAAGTCGTACTCCAAAGATCGCTACATGCAAGACGATGTCCTTTCAGAAGACAAATTAGTTCCTGAAGGAATCGAAGGAAAAGTTTCTTACAGTGGATCTGCAGCAGATGTCGTCCACCAATTAGTTGGCGGATTGCGTTCAGGTATGGGTTATGCAGGGGCTGCAGATATAGAAACACTTCGACGTGAAGGTCGACTCATTCAAATTACTGCAGCAGGTTTACAAGAGAGCCATCCGCACGATGTATTACACGTTGCAGATGCCCCAAATTATTCCCAAAAGAATTAATAGCCAGAGAACTAAGTCACCGAAGGGAAAATCATGAGCGATATTGAGTTAGCGCCCGGAAAGCGAGCCCGCCAGGCTTATTCCTTTGACGACATTGCAATCGTTCCAAGTCGACGTACACGTGACCCGCTTGAAGTTTCTACTTCATGGCAAATTGATGCGTACAAATTTGATTTACCAATGATGGCAGCGCCAATGGACTCTGTTGTTTCGCCAGAGACTGCAATTGCAATTGGAAAGCTCGGAGGATTAGGTGTTCTAAACCTTGAAGGATTGTGGACTCGTTATGAAGATCCACGAATTCCACTCGGTGAAATTGCATCTATGCCAGATAAGCACGCAACAAAGCGTATGCAAGAGATTTATTCACAACCCATTAGACCAGAGCTCATTAAAGAACGAATTAAAACAATTCGAGATGCTGGCGTAACAGTTGCGGCATCACTCTCACCTGCAAGAACTGCTGAGTTACACAAAGCGGTCATCGATGCCGGTGTAGATATCTTCGTAATCCGTGGAACAACAGTGAGCGCCGAACACGTTGCTGCAGAAACTGAAGCCCTCAATCTAAAAAAGTTTATTTACGAACTCGATGTGCCTGTCATTGTTGGTGGAGTTGCAACTGCAACTGGTGCGCTTCACTTAATGCGAGCAGGTGCTGCAGGCGTGCTCGTTGGTTTTGGTGGCGGCTCTGCACACACAACAAGAAAAGTTTTGGGAATCGAAGTACCGATGGCATCTGCTGTTGCAGAAGTTGCATCTGCTCGACGTGAATATCTTGATGAATCTGGTGGACGCTATGTTCACGT
>JBILSQ010000126.1:0-2704 GCA_044372035.1 Candidatus Planktophila sp.
TCGTAAACGTATCTGCAAAATCAGGACTCGGCATTGATGCCTTAATTGATTCGATTCTCTTAACTGCTGATGCAGCAATTGATTTACGTGCGATTGCAGATGATGAAGCCCGTGGTGTTGCGATTGAAGCTCACCTCGACCGTGGACGTGGACCAGTTGCAACGGTTCTAGTTCAACGCGGAACACTTAAAGTCGGAGATGCAATTGTTGCCGGAGGTTCATTTGGTCGCGTACGTGCGATGCTAGATGAGCACGGTGAAAATGTTTCTGAAGCAGGACCATCTCGTCCAGTCCAAGTTCTTGGATTTACATCCGTGCCAAGTGCTGGCGATACATTCTTGGTTGCAGATGAAGATAGAACTGCACGCCAGATTGCCGAAAAACGTCAAGCTGCTGAGCGAAATGCACAACTAGCGAAGGCTCGTAAGAAGGTTTCTCTTGAAGACTTCATGGAGCAATCAAAGATCACAACACTTAACCTCATTCTTAAGGGCGATGTGAGTGGTTCTGTTGAAGCGCTCGAAGATGCGTTGCTACAACTCGATGTTGGCGCTGAAGTAGATCTTCGCGTTATTCACCGCGGTGTAGGTGCAATTACAAAGAGCGACATCACACTTGCTTCAGCATCGACTGCGGTGGTTATTGGCTTTAACGTTAAGCCAGAACCACAAACTGCAGTATTTGCTGACCAAGAAGGCGTTGAAGTTCGCTTCTATTCTGTTATTTACCAAGCAATTGAAGAGATTGAGTTATCTCTTAAGGGCTTGCTCAAACCAGAATACGAAGAGTTTGTTCTTGGTAACGCAGAGGTTCGAGATATCTTCAAATCAAGTAAGGCTGGAAACATCGCTGGATCGATGGTTCTTGACGGAATCATTCGCAGAAATGCAAAGGCACGCTTGATGAGAAATGGTGAATTAATTACCGATAACCTCACAATCGACTCACTTAAGCGATTTAAGGATGATGCCACTGAAGTTCGTGAAGGATTTGAGTGCGGTATCGGTGTTGGTTCGCTAAAGGAAATGCAAGTGGGCGACACCATTCAGGTCTACGAATTGCGCGAGAAGAAGCGGGCATAAAACGTGGGCTCATCTCATCGCAGTCAGAAAGTTGCCGACCGCATCAAAGTTGTTGTTGCAGGCCTACTCGAGGGCAAAATTAAAGACCCTCGTTTAGGTTTTGTAACCGTGACTGATGCACGTGTGACTGGAGACTTACAACACGCATCAATTTTTTATACGGTGCTTGGTGATGACGAACAACGCGAATCCACTGCTGCAGCCCTTGAAAGTGCGAAGGGCGTTATCCGATCTGCAGTCGGAAAAGATTTAGGTGTGCGCGTAACGCCAAGTATTGAGTTCTTCTTAGATGGCTTGCCTGAAAGCGCACTTGCACTCGATTCACTCCTTGCAAAAGTACGCGAACAAGACGCAGAGGTTTCTAAGTTACGCAAAGAAGCTTCATATGCTGGCGAGCCAGATGCATACAAGGCGCCAAAAATTATTGATAACAGCAACAAACCGGCCCCTGCAGATCGAATCACCAACTGGGATGACGTTTGAGCAATATGTCTGCAACGGATGGATTTGTAGTTGTAGATAAAGCAGGTGCAATGACGAGTCACGACGTAGTTGCAGTTGGTCGACGAGTGTTAGGAACAAGAAAAGTTGGTCACGCGGGGACCTTAGATCCCATGGCTACCGGAATTCTCATACTTGGATTCGGCCACGGAACACGATTACTTCAATACATTACTGATGGCGATAAATCTTATCGAGCAACAATCGCACTCGGTGCAAGCACAATTACTGATGACGTCGAGGGTGAAACAATCTCAAAGGCGACGCAAACTCAAATCGCCGAAACAAGTGATGAACAGATTCGCACTGCACTTGCATCGATGCGCGGAGTGATTTCACAACGACCAAGTTCGGTATCTGCTGTCAAAGTTGATGGCAAGCGCGCACACGAGCGAGTAAGAGCGGGCGAAGTATTTGAACTCGCCTCTCGTGAAGTAACAATTTCACAACTAGATGTTCTTGAAATCCGCCGAAGCAATGATGCAATAGAAGTTGATATTGAAGTGACGTGCTCCGCAGGCACATTTATTCGAGCAATAGCGCGCGACCTTGGCGCTACGTTAAAGATCGGGGGACATCTCACCTCTCTTCGTCGCACACGGGTTGCAAGTTTTGGTGAAGATGTCGCAAACTCTTTTGAAAAGTTTAAATCTGGAGATTTCAAGACTTTGGGATTAGTAGATGTTGCCAAATCAATTTTTAAGGTCCGCGACCTAACATCGGATGAAGCTGCTGAACTCTCCTTTGGTCGCAAAATATCTGCCTCTGCCACTGCAGGTATCTATGCAGCTATATCTGCCACACATGAGTTAATTGCATTACTTGAAAACAGAGACGATGGCGCAAAGCCGATAGCAGTTTTCGCACCAGCGAATTGAAGTGGCAGAATATAAACATGAGTAAGCGCGTAGTAGCCATAGGTGTCTTCGATGGGGTTCATCGCGGGCATCAAGAAATACTCAATCGCGCAAAAGAGATTGCTGATGGTGGATCCATTATTGCACTGACTTTCGATCCACATCCAGCCACCGTTTTTGCCCCAGAGCGCGCCCCAAAACTACTTGTGACGCTCTCTGATCGAGTGGTGCTACTGAAAATTCATAACGCTGATCAAGTGGCTG
>JBILSQ010000087.1:0-3714 GCA_044372035.1 Candidatus Planktophila sp.
CCTGCAATTAATCTGAGGACAGTTGTCTTTCCAGAACCAGATGGTCCGAGCATTGAGAAGAATTCACCAGCGTGTACATCTAAATCTAAATTGGCGACAGCGTGGACATCGTCAAAGAATTTATTGACGCCACGAAGTGAGACAAAACCTGCGCTCAATTATTAGAACCCTTCGCCGTTGAAGATAATTTGACCGAGCATACGATATCGGCCCGGCTATTTCAGGAGAAGGCCCTTTGCCACGAACTTATGCATAAAGGCGGAGTTAGGACCCGTAGAAGTTGGGAAATCAGACAAACCGTACGGCTAAAGTGCGGCCAGTTTTTCTGTTACTTGCTTGGCCGAAGGATTTGTCATGGCAGTGCCATCTGAGAAAACAAGAGTCGGCACAGTGCGATTTCCACCATTTACTTTTTCAACAATTTCTGCGGTGCCCGGTACTTCTTCAATGTTGATCTCTTCAAAAGTAACACCGAGATCAGCTAGTTGAGATTTGAGGCGCTTGCAATACCCACACCAAGAAGTTGAATACATAACAAATGACATGGGTTATTCGAAGTCTCCGCCTCGACCAGTTATTTTCTTCTTGTTCCTTGCTGGCCGCTCATAAGCAATCAGCAAGGCACCAAGAACTAGCGCAAAAGCGCCAATGACAATTAATGTTTCCATCAAGTTATCCCAGAACAGTCCATACAACGAGTGCGAATACTGCAGCTCCTAGACCAACTACAGCAACTGCAGAGAGCTTCAAGAATTCGCCAGATGCTGCGATTTTCTTGGAAAGTCGTGATGCTTTTTTAATCTCTTTGAGATCAGCGATCAGGGCTTCACCTTCGCGGATAGCCGCGTATTGAGAAATAATTGCAAGAATTCCTGTGGCTGCTGCAACACCGATTGTTAGGTACTGGGTTGCATCTGTTGCATTTTCAAACTTGCCAAAAGCTGCCATAACAAAAATCGCGATAAGCATAAGAGTTGGAGCAATTTGAGCTGTAATAATTTGTGAGCGCTTTGCGTTCCAGAGTTCTAATAGCTCTTCCTCAGACATGATTTCTCCCCTTTAGGCGTGGATTCGTTTATCCACATAGGAGGATTTTATGGCGCAATGCTGAACATCGCATGGCGAATTTAGAAATGTCGGGCAAATTACTTGCCAGCTTTGCGTGATTTCCACGCACCTGTCGACCAGAGCGCCCATATAACTAGTAATGGTTGAAAAAGTAAGCGGATGGCGCGGGCTTGATCGGTATTTAAACCAAATGCATCTGTGCCGTTGATGTATTGAGAGATATTTCCTGGAAATATTGCGATGAAAAATGCTGCGGTAATCCAACCGATGCGGGTGCGGTATTTAAACAACAGGATTAGTGAGAGTCCAAGAAGTATTTCAACGACACCGGATGCGATGACAACGAAGTCTGCTTGGCTCTGCAAGATTGTGGGAACTTGTGCCTGAAACTCTGTGCGACTAGTTGTTAAGTGAGTGATGCCAGCGTATGTAAGGGCTGCACCCAAAGTTATCTGAAGGGCTGTGCGAAGTAAGTGCATTACAGGTATGTCTACTTCTTAGTTTGGCGCCAGTGATAGATGTATAAAGGCAGTGCAACAGCGATTGTTGTAAAGGATGTGAAGATGCTCTTGATTGCCTGAATCTGATTGTTGCGTTCTTGCTGGTCTAGCAACGCAGGAGATGGCGCGTTCTCAGGCTTTGCATAAACATCAATATAAACAGGATCAGGAAAGATTGAGTTCATGATTGCATTGATCAATGAAACGGTTGAAAAGAGAATCACAAGCAGCGTGATCAGACATACGGCATAGAGATAGAGCGAACGCCAATCAATGCGTTCGTTGCGTGGTTGCACCGCTGGGGCTTTGGCAGATTTCTTAGCAACAGCCATCGTTATCTCCTTATGTGATTGATGTTCACATAGTAACTATTTAAAGGAGTGAATGTAACTGAGAGTTAATTTTTGATTGAACAAAAAAGTAGCCCTGCGAGACAAAGCGCAGGGCTACTTAGTGTGCGTACCGCTGGCGGGAATCGAACCCGCTACACTTCCCTTAGTTGGAGGGATGCTCTATCCGATGAGCTACAGCGGTACGCATTTGGAAACCTAGAATGAATGCGTACCGCGAAAATTAATTATTACTTCGCCTGTGTATAACTCTCAGCACCTACACTTCACTTATGAAAATGGTTGCTTCTTCAATCGGTGTTGCTTTAGTACTGATCTATGTCGTGGGTTCAGGTCTCTGGGTTAACACAGGAGATGGTTGGTATCGCGGATTAAATCAACCAGCGTGGCAGCCACCTGATTTTATCTTCGGCATTATCTGGCCATATAACTTTATTGTTTTGGGTTTTGCAGCTGTAATAGTTTCGCAGCGATTGAGCGCCGTTTTGGTTTCGGTTTATTTATCCGTCTTCGCACTCAGTGTTGCAGCGGCGCTTACGTGGGCTTACCAGTTCTATCGTCCGCATAATTTAGAGGTGGCATCCATTGCACTGACGTGTGTAGCAGTGTTAACGATCGCACTTGTTGTCATTGCATCGCGTGCATCATGGCCGTTGGCCTCTGCGCTATTGCCGTATCAAATCTGGGTTTCGATTGCTAGCTTCTTGAGTTGGACCTACGCGCGGCTAAATTAAAACTTCACCACTATATAAATCTTGAAGATACTCAACTAAACTCGCCAAATGCGTAGAGTGATAGCAATTGGTGTCATGGCAGTACTGCTCACTAGTTGTGCACAAAAAGCTGAAGTAGAAAATTTAGCTGATGGAAGTTGCTCTAGTGCCCAGGCTCAGTTAGTTGATAAACATATTTCAGGTCAGATAGATGCCTTGGCTTCAAAGAATTGGCAGTCGGCCTTTTCATATGCCTCTGAGAGTTTTCAAGAAAATATTGGGCTCGATCAGTTCACTGAAATAATCACTAGCCAATACACAATGTTGATTGAGAATCAGGGATTTAGATTTGAAAAGTGCGCTTTCGCCGATGACAAAATTACGCAAGAAGTGGTTGTGACAAGCGGCAGTGAAGATTATTACTTGACCTACCGAGTTTCGATAAATGGAACGAAGCTAGGGATAGAAGGCGCTGTTGTCGGAATGGTTGATACTCCAGTAACTGTGTAAATACTTCTGGAAATGCAGAAATGGTCCGCGCGCACTAAACTTCAGGACTATTCCTAAAAGGAGCTCGTACTGTGCCTAGCAAAGATATAAGAGTTGGTTTGCTTGCCTACGGCGCAATCGGTGACGAACATAATGGTGCGATTAAAGCAACTAAAGGAATGACACTTGCTGCAGTCTGTGACACAAAGCCTGAGCGCCTTGAAGCGGCGCTAAAAATTTCTCCAGATGCTAAAACTTTTGCCGATGCTCATCAGATGTTGCAATCAGGCGAAATTGATCTGGTAGTTGTATCTACTCCCCCAAATAGTCATTACTCATGGGCTAAAGAAGCCCTGACCCATGGCATACATGTGATGCTAGAAAAGCCAATGGCGCTGACAGCAGATCAGTGCGATGAATTAATGGCACTTGCTCGCAGTAAAGAACTTCTCTTAGTTGTCTATCAAAACAGAAGGTATGACCTTGATTTTCTAACGATGAAAGAGCTGATTGATACAGATCAGATTGGACAAGTCTTTCATTATGAAAGCTTTGTCGGTGGATACTCAAAGCCATGTTCGTACTGGCACTCTG
>JBILSQ010000066.1:0-4628 GCA_044372035.1 Candidatus Planktophila sp.
CGATCGTTCAGCAACAAAACTGGGAGCAGATGAAAAGCAGTTGATCTCACTTGGACGCGGTCTGGTTCGTGACGACGTAACAGCTCTCTTGATGGATGAACCGCTAACTGTTATTGATCCACAGCTTAAGTTTGAATTGCGCAAGAAGATCAAGCAGATCATTGCGGGCAAAGACATCACAGTTGTATACGTAACTCACGATCAGTACGAAGCGATGACCTTTGCTGACGAGCTCTTGGTAATGGATCTAGGAAAGCTCGTGCAACGTGGCACACCTGAAGAACTCTTTGAAAATCCAATTAGCAACTACGTCGGTAACTTCATTGGCTCACCAGCTATGAACTTCATCAAGGCTGATGTTTCTAATGGACTTGCCACAGTTGGTGAGTACAAGATTTCTACGTCAACTAACTTAAGCAAAGTCACTGACAAGCAGATTCAACTAGGAATCAGACCTGAGTACGTAGAAGTGCACTCAGGCACAGGTGAGAATGTCATTTCAGCCGAACTCATCGGTGTCGATGACCTCGGATCAACTCGAATCCTTAACTGCCGTTTTGCAGATGGCATTATCAAGGCGAAAATTCCGCGCAGTACGACCCCACCGCCACTTGGTCGAGTCGGACTTCGTCTGCCTAAGGAAAAGGTCATCGGCTTCAAGGGCGGGCTTCAGATCCGCTAAAGGTCGGGGCGCACCTGCGCTCTTTCACCCCTGTTTTCTGCGCCTGAATATCAGGTTTTTCACACCCTCGGATCTCTAAATATCTGTTGCGGACCCTAATGCCTAGACGTATGCTTCCACGCAGGAAAAGCTTCAGGAGCTCTTCCACTTACGCGAACAAGAAGGGGAACCGATGAAAGACGGAAAGTTCGTTGTAGATGCACACACCGGATTCTGGGATGCAAGTAAAGAAAACATCAAGAATGAATACGGTCTTGCATTTGCTGAAACATTTTATGCATTTCAAACTGGCTTTAATCCAAAAGATCCACAGTGGACAATGGATTTCGATAAAGAATTTCGTAAAGTAGATCCAGATTGGTACTTACACCACATGTTCGTCCGTGGTGAAATGGATATGGCAATTCTTTCCACACAAGTACTTATGGATTTTTACCATGAAGGATTTACACATCCAAAGCGCAATGCAGAAATGGTTGCTCGCGCACCGGAACGTTTGATTGGTCTTGGCGGCGTTGATCCTCGCGATAAGAACGCAGTAAGTCACGTACGTCAGCAAGTTGAAGAGTACGGAATGAAGGGCTTCAAGTGGTACACCGCTGAATGGCGTGGAGAATCACGTGGTTGGAAAGCAAATGATCCAGCTGTGTTCCCATGTTATGAAGAAGCAATCAAGCTAGGCATCAAGAACATGCACTTTCATAAGGGCCCAGCTGTTGAGCCTCTTTCAATGGAGAAGTTCGATGTCTATGACATTGATGAGCCTTCATCACTCTATCCAGAACTTAACTTCATCGTCGATCACATTGGTCTTCCACGTCTTGACGAGTTTTGCTGGATTGCTGCACGTTCAACAAACGTTTATGCATCTCTTGCAGTTGCTAATGCGTTTATTCACCACCGTCCACGCTACTTCGGCGAGATGATGGCAAATCTTCTCTTCTGGCTTGGCGAAGATCGCATCATTTGGGGCACAGACTTCCCAATCTGGTACCCACACTGGATCCTTGATGAGTTCATGGAATATCAGATTCCTGAAGACATCGCAGAAGAGTTCGGCGTACAGCTAACTCCTGCAATCAAGGAGAAGATCATTGGTACAAACATCGCTCGTCTATACGGCATCGATGTTGACGCTAAGTTGAAGAAGATCGAGAATGACGAATTCTCACAACGTCGCAAGGAATTCCTTGCCAACAACCCTGAGCTAGCAAAAGCTTAAGCTCTTTAAATAGCGCGTAAGAAATAAGAAAGGTAATCAAAATGAACTCATCTGTTGCGATTGAAGATGACATTCGCACTGCGGCTGGAAGCGTTCCTGATCCTGAAATCCGCAAAACAATGGGTGAGCTCGATTTGATTGATGAAGTGGAGTTGAGGGATGGTGGTATCGCCGTTGTGCGTTACCACCTGACCTCACCCCTTTGTCCCTCTCCTTTTGCCATCACAATTGGCAAAGAGATGCGCCGTAGAGTCGAACAGCTCCCAGGAGTTAGTCGTTGCTCTGTTGAACTACGCGATCACTTCATCGCAAAAGATATTGCCGCAAAAGTAAATGCCGAAGATATTCCAAAGGATGCTCCAGCATGGCTATAAGGTATGAAAGCGGAAGTACTTATTTTCCTGGTTATGAAACAAATGAATCAAAGATTGAATACATAAGCGCTGAAGAAATTGCGCGCCGATCACTTGTTAACCGCCGCGAAATTACTCTTCTCGAAGAAGAGTCAGTAATGAAAGTTGCAGCTCTCTTGGCAGAGCGCACACGTAAGCCAGATTTTTGGATTAGAAGCGCGGTTACAACTCTTGATCGCTTCTCACGCGAAGTCTGCGACTCAGATTTAGCTTCAGCTCTTGAATCAGCAAAGAAAGACTCATTGCTGGCAGAGTTAATGATTGAAAAATTCCTTTCACTACACACAGACCTCACCAATGTGCAGCTAGCCCAATTGCTACTTGGTCCAAAGCTCTGGTTCACAATTAATGGTGTTGATATTCCTTGGAGTGTTTACGCATCCTCAGTAGATCAAGTACACATTGCCAACAGCACCGCCCGCGATTTCAATCCAGCCGTACGACTAGTAATGCTCAGCCTTGTCGGAACCGGGCTTACCTATGAAGAAGTAGCAACTATTAAGGTCAAGGACGCTGGTTCACTCGATAAGGATGGCAAACTCGTTCCTAATCACCTCAGCAGCCCACTGGCAATTCAATTTACAACTCCTGAAGGCGAATTCATTACATTCCTCAGTGAAGAATGTCGCACAGTATTAGTTGATCAACTTGCTAAGCGCAATGCTCAATCTGAAGATTTACTCTTTGCTGATAAAGATCAACTTGAAGAGTACAAAAATCGCGCTGATGCTCGCGGTAAATCCATTATTGAAACAGTGAACGATGTAAACGTGACCCTGTGCAAGACCGTTGGCGACTTCTTCTTAAAGTGGGGCGTACCAGGGTCTAAGTTCTACACAGAAAACGGATTGCCTCAACCTGATTACTACCAAGAGATGGAAATCCCGAAAGATAAGTAATCCTGCTTTATACGTGAGTTAAAGCGCCCTCTTTATTTACACTCTCACTCAGGACACTCGCACGCCCTGCTTCAAGTCGTGCAATCGGCACTCTAAATGGTGAGCAAGAAACATAATCTAGAAGCAGTGAGTTAAAGAAGTGAATGCTTCGTGGGTCTCCACCATGTTCGCCGCAGACACCGATCTTGAAATCACCTGAGTGCAATCGTGCTTGGCTTGTGGCGATTTGAACCAAGAGACCAACGCCATCTTGATCCAGTGATTCAAATGGATTAAATGGAAGCAACTCAAGATCTAGGTAACGAGGCAAGAAGCTTGATTCAACATCGTCTCGGCTAAATGCCCAAGTGAGTTGCGTTAAGTCATTTGTTCCAAAGGAGAAGAAGTCCGCATAATCTGCAATCTTTCCTGCAGTCATTGCAGCGCGTGGAGTTTCAATCATGCTTCCGATTGGAATATCAAAACTCTGACCTGTTCCTTCAAGAACCTTTGCAATTTCCTCTTCGAGCATTCCGCGCAAGTGCAACATTTCACGTTGAGTAGCAATGAGCGGAACCATGATTTCTGGACGTGGATCATGTCCTAGTTTTCTGACTTCTAGACACGCATGAACAAGTGAGCGCACCTGCATACGGAAGAGATCAGGAATAAGAATTCCAAGACGAACACCACGAAGACCCAACATTGGATTGGATTCGTGTAGACGCTTAACGGCTGCAAAGATTGCTTGCTCGCGAGGTGCAATCTCTTGATTGAGCGCCTCAAGGGTTGCCATGTGTGCACTGAGCTCTGCGATGTTAGGCAAGAACTCGTGTAGCGGTGGATCTAAGAGACGAATTGTGACGGGAAGTCCAGACATCGCCATCATGATGCCGACAAAGTCACCACGTTGTAGTGGTTCCATCTCAGCGATGATTCCGCGCTGTGACTCTTCGTTTTCGGCCAAGATCAAACGCTCTACATATGCACGACGTGGCCCTAAGAACATGTGCTCGGTGCGGCAGAGTCCAACACCTTGTGCGCCAAGGATGCGAGCTCGGACAGCATCCTCTGGAGTATCAGCATTAGTTCTAATTACTAGTCTGCGCTTTTCATCTGCGTACTTAAGAATTTTATCAACGGCCTTAACGACAGGGGATGCTTGATCAGAAGCAGGATCGAGCTTTCCTTCAAGGTAGGCAGTCACAGGAGATGCAATAGTTGGAAGTGCACCTAAGTAAACAATTCCGCTTGTGCCATCGATCGAGATAACTTCGCCTTCATAGACGGTTCGAGATCCGACGGTAAACAAATTAGCGCGTTCATCAACGACGATACTTTCAGTTCCGCAGATAGCAGTCTTACCCATACCGCGAGCAACTACTGCTGCGTGAGAGGTCTTGCCACCTCGGCTAGTTAAAATACCTTCAGAT
>JBILSQ010000067.1:0-4581 GCA_044372035.1 Candidatus Planktophila sp.
CTTTTCATGGCAATAGTGAATTACTTTGCGGCCGCAAGAGCAGCCGCTGGAGTTACAGAGTCTGAGATTCTCGGTTCTACACTTGGAGAAGTTATTTCAGCTGCTTCCTCTCGGTACCCGCAATTAGTTGCGATATTGCCTGGATGTTCTTATCTAGTAAATGGCTCATCTCAATCAGATTTAAGTATAGAAATTAGCGCAGATGATGTTATCGACGTGTTGCCTAGATTCGCAGGTGGAGCTTAGCCGCCGATTGCGGACATTGGTCGAGATGGTTGAATAAAGCTTGGATCATTTATTCCATGGCCAGGTAGTTTCTCTTTAACCGTTACATGAAACTTCGTTATAAGTGCTTCACGCTTTTCTTGCTGAGTTAACTCTGAGCGAAGAATCCCACGCAAATCTGTTTCTTTCATGGAGAACAAACATGAACGTAATTGACCATCTGAAGTCAGGCGAATTCGATCGCATGCACCACAAAATGGACGACTCACGCTTCCAATAATTCCAACAGTTGCTGGTCCTCCATCAATTAAGAACTCTTCTGCAGGAGATGAACCGCGGTAATCAACAGGCGTGAGTTTGTATTTACTGCTGAGTTGTTCAAATATTTCATCTGCTGTTATGAGATCTGCTCGATTCCAAATACCACCGGCATCCAGTGGCATCTGTTCAATAAAGCGAAGATTAAGATCTTCAGCAAGCGCCCACTTTAATAAGTTAGTGACTTCTCCATCATTTATGCCGCGGAGCAAAACAGCGTTGATCTTTACTGGCAGTAGTCCAGCTTCTTTTGCTGCGTCAATACCTTCGAAGACATCTGGCAGGCGATCTCTATAGGTCATTTTCTTAAACACATCGCGATCTAAAGTATCCAAGCTGATATTGATTCGACGTAAGCCTGCTTCAAATAATGGTTTCGCAAGTTTGGAAAGTGCAAGTCCATTAGTTGTCATGGATAAAATCGGTGGGTTTTCGATCGCTGAAATGCGAGAGACGATTTCAACAATGTCTGGCCGCAGCAGCGGTTCGCCACCTGTTAAGCGAATTTCATCTATACCTTGAGAAACGCCAACTTCAATGATTGAGATCAACTCATCTGTGGTGAGAAGTTCATCCGATGGCAACCACGCAGCAAAGTCATGCGGCATGCAATATGTGCAACGCAAGTTACAGCGATCAGTTAATGAAACTCGCAGATCTCTGTGCCCACGACCGTAGGTATCAATTAATTGCGTCATGCGCTATTGACCCACTCGTTAGTTCCATCTGCAAAAACTTGATATTTCCAGATGGGAAGTTCGTTCTTTACAACCGAAACAATCTCTTCGCATGCAGCAAAAGCAGGCCCACGATGAACTGCAGATACAACAACAGCAAATGCGGTTTCACCCATAGGGATTTCGCCATATCTATGCGCAACTGCAACACCTAGAACATCGTGTTTTGCCGCAATCCGGTGTGTAATTTCATCTATAACGCTTTGGGCACTCGGATGAATTTCATAAGTTAAAGAAGTAACGCTCTTGTCGCCATCGTTATCTCGGACATCTCCTGAAAAAGTTGCGACTGCACCAGCCTGATGAGTTTTCAGAGATTGAGTAAGTGAAGCCACCGAAATCTTCTCTTTAGTTACTAGGGCTGTGATCATGTCCGGCCAGTTGATCGTGGATGTGAGGTGCGAGTCTTTCGATAATTACGAGTCCATCTTTTGCAGCTCCTGGCGAACCAGGTAAGTTGATAATTAAAGTTTTATTTGTCACTCCTGCGACACCACGCGATAAGTCTGTTGTTGGAACTTTCTCTCGAGAATATGCTCGCAGCGCCTCAAGAATTCCAGGCATTTGTTTCTGAATCAGCGGAGCCGTTGCCTCTGGCGTGATATCAAAAGGTGAAATCCCGGTACCGCCGGTTGTCACTACTAAATCAACGCCATCTTTGATTTCAGATTGAATTGCTGTTGAAATTTTTTCTATCTCATCAGGCACAACCTGAACTGATTCGATGTCATATCCAAGGGATTTCAATCCATTAAGCAGAACTTGTCCTGAAGTATCTTCATAGACGCCGTTGAAGGCACGATTACTGGCGGTGATAACAGCAGCACGTTTCATGCGCGCTTCCAGTGGCCGTTTCTTCCGCCATCTTTTTCATCTACTTGTACATTTGTAATTGTTGCACCGGGATCGAGCGCTTTTGTCATATCAATAATGGTCAAAGCTGCAATCGATACCGCCGTGAGAGCTTCCATTTCTACACCGGTGCGATCAGAAATCGTAACGGTCGAATAAATCTTGACTCCATCTTCGACAATTTCTAAATCTACGTTCACGCTAGAAATGGAGATTGGATGGCATAGCGGAATTAGTTCTGGCGTTTTTTTAGCGCCCATAATTCCAGCGATACGCGCAGTTGCTAAAACATCGCCTTTTGGAGTTTTGCCTTCTGCAATAAGTGAAAGCACTGATTTGCTGAGTACAACTTTCCCAGATGCACGTGCGCTTCGCTGTGTAATTGCGCGATCTGATACATCAACCATATGGGCATTTCCATCTTCGTTGATGTGGCTCAACTTCTCACTCATCTGTGAATCCTAATCCTTTGTCGCTGCCCATCAAGGCCGAATACTGCGAGTTCGAAGCCTCAAGGCTATGACCGCACAGAGAGAAGCCAAAAGACTGGCAGCCAAAATTCCAACCTTTGCATCAGCAATGAGAGTTTGCGAATCCGCGTAACTCAGTTCGGCAATAAGCAAGGAAACAGTAAATCCAATGCCTGCGAGTAAACCAATTGCAAGTATGTCACTCCAACGCAAAGCAGGATTAAGAGATGCTCTGGTGAGTCGCGTTACGAGATACGTTGCACCAAAAATACCTAGTGTTTTTCCAATAACTAATGAACAAATAATCGCAACACTTATTGGACTAGTAATCGTCTGGCTTAATCCAAAATCACGTACATCGACACCAGCGGAGGCAAATGCAAAGAGTGGAATAACTAATGCGACACTGACTGGACGGAAAAACTTCTCTGCAATTTCTGCAGGAGATTTTCCTCCCTTTATATTCGCTTTATTCTTAGTCAAGAGTGCAATTGCAACTCCGGCAACGGTTGCATGAATTCCTGATTGATAAGTAGCCCACCAGATTGCCAAACCGAGAGGTATGGCGATGTACCAACGAGCTAGATTGAATCTTTGTGCGATCCAGTAAAGAACTAGTAGGGCCAGCGTTAAAGCTAACATGTTGATATCTGTTTTGTTCGAGTAAAAAATCGCAATGATAGAGATTGCTCCTAAATCATCGATAACCGCAACAGTTAACAAAAAGGCTCGCAACTCTGTAGGAAGTGATCTTCCGGCAATAGCTAGAACTGCTAGTGCAAAAGCAATATCTGTTGCCATCGGAATTGCCCAACCTGTAGCAGCATCGGCATTGCCTCGGACCATAAAAAAGTAAATGAGTATGGGCAAAACCATTCCGGCAATAGATGCGACGATAGGTACAAGCGCTTGGCTCGGTTTTGCTAAAGAACCGTGAAGAAATTCGTGCTTGAGTTCGAGCCCTGCAACAAGAAAAAATATCGCAAGTAATCCATCTGATATCCAATGCAGCACAGACAAGTTCAAATCCAAAAACCCAATACTTAACTTGTGCTGAAGAGTCTCTGAATATCCTGCTGAAAAATAGGAATTAGCCACCACCATTGCGATTGCAGCCGAACCCAGCAAAAGAATTCCACCAAAGGTTTCGTCCTTGAGTGCTCTAGATAGCCAGCGACCTTCAACTTCGCTTACGGGCCCAAGAACAACTTCGCGCTTTCCGCTCATGCCCTAAGTATATTGCTTAAGAAGAACGCGAATGGATTTACTCTTTTTCTTGGTGACTTCCAGTGATGCGTCCTGCATGCGCGTGCGCACTTGGATCTCGCTTGACCTTAATCAAGCTAGCAACAGTTGAAACAATCAAAATCAAGGCAATAACTGCCAAGCTCATGAGAGTAGGAATTTTTGGTACTTCATACCAAATTTCGTGCAGATAAGTCATGATCAATTTAACGCCGATAAACATCAAAATGATTGATAAACCAAGTGATAGGTAAACCAATTTATCAAGCAAGCCTTTAAGCAAGAAATAGAGTGCTCGAAGTCCAAGAAGGGCAAAAGCATTTGCAGCAAATACTAGGAATGGTTCTTGTGTTACACCAAATGTTGCTGGAATTGAATCAAGTGCAAACAAAAGATCTGTTGAGGCAATTGCAATCATCACCAAGAACATTGGTGTTGCGATTCGCTTGCCATGAAGGCGTGTAAAAATCTTTGAACCATCGTATTCGTCAGTCATTGCAATGCGTTTTCTAATCGCCTTTACAAATGCGTTGTCCTCAGGTGAAGGATCCTCATCCCAATGCTTAAATAGCCCCACGCCAGTCCAGATCAAGATTGCACCGAAAAGAACGAATGTGAAGCTAAATGCGGCGAGTGCTGCAGCGCCAACTGCAATAAAGATTGCACGTAAAACTAGGGCGAGAATAACGCCGAACATCAATACTCGTTGATGGTAAATAGATGGCACTTTAAAT
>JBILSQ010000068.1:0-4530 GCA_044372035.1 Candidatus Planktophila sp.
GGGTGCCAATCCATACTTATGTGCGCCTTCGCCAACAAAAGTTTGTCCCACAACTTCACTTGGCAGATTGACGTGCGGCCCATCAACTCGTCTGCCATCTTTATACGCTGCCCAATAAATTTCTTTACGTCTTGCATCCGTTGCTGCAATGTATTCAGGAGCTTGGCTCGCAATTGCATCGAGTGAGCACACACCGCGAATTTCTATATTTCTGGCCCAGGCAAATGCTTGGGCAAAGGAAATTCCTGCACGCAAACCTGTATAGGGTCCTGGCCCCATTCCAACAATTACTGAGGTTACTTCATTATTTATTGCCAGAGATTTTTGAACCAAACGAGGAACAGCTTCCGCGTGAGCAGTTGCGCCATCCTCAAACTCTGACCACTTCACATTGCCTTCAACAATTAACGCAACTGATGTTCGAGAAGTTGCTGTATCTATTGCTAGTACAACGCTCATGCTGAAAAACCTGCCCAGCGTTTGCCGACACAGTTAAAGGAAACGTTTCGGACTTCATCGCTTCTATCAATTGTTATCTCTAAACGTTCATCCGAAAGGCGAGCAGATTCCGCGCCGCCCCACTCAATAACGGTGACAGCGTTTTCTCGATCAGTATCTAGGTCGAGATCATCTAAAAATAAAGCCGCTCTATTTGATTCCAGTAAGCGATACACATCCACATGGATCAAAGGCAATGGCGCCTCATAAATTTTAGAGATTACAAATGTTGGCGAAGTAACTCCAGAAATTCCAAGTGCTTGAGCAATACCTTGTACTAAAACGGTTTTACCTGCACCTAATGCCCCATTAAGTAAAATCACATCTGCCGGCTTTAACTGAGCCCCAATTCGTGCGCCGAGCTCGTGCATCTCTGTGGCGCTGGAAATGTGAATCATGATTATCCAAAGTTTAGCGGCAAAAGTAGAAGGGCCCCAGGTTTACTGGAGCCCTTCTACTTATGAACCGTTAGTGATTAACGATCAGCGAACATCAATTCAGGTTTGAAATCTGGATCGATGAACATATTTGGACTCTTCTTAAATGCTGACTTAGCAGTTGCTATTGAAGGCAACTTGCCGGTCTTGCCTGCATTTGCAAGCATCTTGGCAATAATTAGAAGATCTGAGTTTGTATACATAAAGTGGCTTGTGCCAGATGTTGGGATTGCCGGAGTTATTGGGCTTCCCGTAGCATCAAACTTTGTATATGTATCTGGTGGCTTGTTCCAAATATTTAAGAGCATGCCTTTCTTTGCAGTACCTGAAGCTACATTTTCCTCATACAACTCTTTGAACTTCTGAATGAATCCGGCTGGAGTCACTTGATCAGCAGTCTGTGAGATTGTAATTGTTGGAATTGTTACTGCACCTGTATAAGCAGATTGCTCATTCTTGATGCAATTAACAGCAGCTGGTGTTCCCTTTACGCGAGGTGCAGCTGGATTGAGCTTATTGAGATAAGCCAGCATTCCAGCTGTCGCTGTCTTGCCACTAAGGCCAGCGGCATATACGTCACCATTGTCACCAAGACGTGATGCGTAATCAGTTGCGGTGTTATCAAAAATTGTTCCACCACACTTAACTTCTGCGTCATAGTTTCCGATGAGTGCAGTAGCTGCTGCTGTGAATCCATTTTCAAATACACCGAGCGCTGGGCTAATTGCTAGACCAAATGAAGTTTCAAGTGGGCCTGCTGGACCAGATGAAGCGTCATATGTTGTTGACTGAACTGGAACACCTGCGAGTAAACCAATCAATAGCACTGCGCTACGAACTGGAAGTCCCTTTAGTGCATCTGGAACTGTCGAAGTTGCTGGCCACGCTGGTGTTAGCGGATTAGCTTTGATGGCTGCCTGAATTGTTCCAAAGGCTGTCAGGACTTTACCGACATCGCCCAAGTACTCGGCATACCCAGCTGATCCTGATGAATATCCATTTCCCTTGATTGTTGGATCAAAGAAAGTTTTGAATAACCACAAGAAGTCATTGGCATATGTGAACTGAGAGTTAGCTGAACCAGCCATGTGCAAGTTTGCAGCCGCATCAATCACATCGTATTTCTCAGATAGTGATTGAGAAATTGCGCCACCTAGTGAGTCGCCCCAAGAAACGATCTTGTTGATTTTTGGGAACTTTGTTCGAGCTTCAACGATGAGCTGCAAGTTGTTATCTACAGCTTCTGGAACAGACCAACCCTGTCTTGAGATACCAGATGCTGCAAGTGCATACCCCTGCTTAAGAAGTTCTTGAGCAATGAACTCTTGATCGGCAGCTGTACGTCCTGGTGCGATTTCTACGGACATATCAACTACGTAACCATTTGGTCGAATGATAGGAATCTTAGGCATGTTGTGATTGCCGCGAATACCGTGGTTGTACAAATAGAGCATGCCGTTGAACTTTGATGGCATGCGAATTTCGTACTTAGCTCCTTGCCAATCTGTGCCCGTACATTTTTGGTAAGAAACGCTCTTACCTGCTGAAGTAAAGGACGCCTTTGAACAGGATGTACTTGCATTAGCAGCTGTTGGAACAGCTACTGCAAGAGTTGTTACGAGTGCTGTAACGACTAGCGCAGCTAGTGACTTATTTACTTTTATATTTCTCATGAGTTTGTTGGTATCCCATTCTTAGGAACTGATGGACGCTTGAATGTTGATGGTGTGATCGGACCTGTTGTTGAGTCTGTTGTGACAACTGACAGTGTTCCGCCGAATGGCTTTAACTCGCCCTTTGCGTTGAGTTGACCCATCCAGTAACCGTTATAACCGATGTGGCTTGTAGATGAGTAATTAAGTGGAACAAGAGCTGCGCTAGCAAATGTTGATCCCTTATTTTCAATCGCCTTAATCAAGCCAGTACGAGTGAGATTCTTACCTGCTGCACGAAGTGCCTGCACTGTAAGCATCGCTGAGTTCATGCCCTGTAGAACAACGTTGTCGAATGAGACACCAGGGTTGTACTTAGCGTTGATCTTGCTAAATTCCTTGACGTATTCATCAGTTGTGTCTTTAGCATCAGGGAAGAAGCTTGCAGCAATTGCACCATCGATTGTTGCTGGCTTAACACCAAGTGCTAGAAGCGTGTTGGCATCTCCACCAACAGAACCTGCGATCCAAGTAAATTTGCTTACTAGGTTCAAAGATTCAGCAGCTTTGAAGATAAGCGCTGTTACATCTGTTGTTCCGAAGAGGATTACAACTGGCTTACCTGGGATAGCGCTTAATCCAGTTACAAGTGCCTTGGCACGTGCATCTGTCATTGAGCTCTGTGGATACAAAGTCTTTGATGCAAGTGTGAGAGAACCTGCAGCAAAACCATTTACTCCGTCAACACCAAATTCATCGTCCTGAGCTACGAGAGCAACTGCTTGACCAGGGAATTTATCCTTGATGAATTTAGAGATGATTTTTGCTTCCATCGCATAGCTTGGAAGTACTGTAAATGTTGTTGGGTACTTGGTGCGATTACCAAAACCACTGAAACCTGTGTTTACAAATAGATCAGGAACATTCTTTTTCGCAAGTGATGCTGCTGCATACGCTTTTGAGTGAGTTGCAGTTCCGAGAGCTGCAACTAGAGCGAATACACCATCCTTGAGAACAAGGTTCGTTGTCTGTGTAGCTGCCAATGTAGGTAGGTACTTATCGTCGCGAACGATGAGCTTAATTTTGCGACCGTATACTCCACCATTTGCATTGATGTGGTCGAAGTACGCTTTCATCGCTCCTGGAATCTTGCCGTAAGAAAGAGCAGCAGTTCCGGTCAGTGGAGTAGAAATTCCTAGTTTGATCTCTTTTGATGTCAGCCCTGGATCGGCAGCTTGTGCAGGAAGAGCAGTAAAGACCATTGCTCCAAGTGCGACTACCGCTGAAACGATGGAGAAACGTTTCATGCGAGTATTTCTGATCATGTATTTCCTTCCGTGTGTTATCTGAGGGGTTTACTTATTTAGTTGTGTTTCTTAAAACTATGTAAAAGCGTTCCTGGTCCATTCGGTGTAAATAACACTGCCAAGATCAACAGCGCACTCACCAAGAAACCAGGCAAGGTTGCAGTGAATCCTTCAGATCCACCGATTCGGGTGACGAGTGAATCGGCGATCTCAGGGATTGCCACCAAAACCAACCCCCCTAGCATCACACCTCGGAGGCTATAAATGCCAGTGACTACGGCGCCTGTAAGCAAAGAAAATGAGAGGCTGAGCGGGAATGCGCTCGGGGAAACCCCGCTTATGAGCATGACCAGCAGACCCCCGGCCAATCCAGCCATGCCTGAGCTCAGGGCAAAGGCCATCACTTTCATGCGGCCGGTGTTAAGGCCGGATAACGCGGCAGCGGTTTCGTTATCGCGAATTGCGCGAAAGGTGCGCCCATAACGCGAGGAGACAACATTAGAAATTAGCCAGAGCATGATTAACACGGCAAGTGTTGAAATCCAGAAAAACCACTTGTACATCGAAAAGTCTTCGCCAAAACGTGCAGGTGGTGCCCCCACATCAAAGACAACGCCTTGTTCTCCGCCAAGAATT
>JBILSQ010000069.1:0-4527 GCA_044372035.1 Candidatus Planktophila sp.
ATTGATGTCACGCCGTACTTAATTGCAATCGCAGATTCTTCATCTGTATTGAGCTTTACAATTTTTAACTTATCGCCATGCTCTTTTGCGATCTCATCAAGGATTGGTGAAACTGCGCGGCAAGGTCCACACCATTCTGCCCAGAAATCAACTAAAACAGGTGTACTGCTCTTTAGTACGACTTCATCGAATGTTGCTGCTGTGACTGATATTGCTGCGCTCATGGCTTCCCCTTAAGTGGATTATTTATATAACTTTACTAGTGTGAAAGAAATTTTTCAGCATCGAGGGCAGCCTGGCATCCTGAGCCAGCGGCTGTAATTGCTTGGCGGTACGTGTGATCAACAAGATCTCCGCATGCAAAAACACCTTCGATATTGGTCTTTGTAGAACGACCTTCGACCTTTACATATCCTTCTGCGTCTAAATCAACTTGAGTAGTAATTAACTCACTGCGCGGGATATGTCCGATTGCAACAAATAGTGCACCGAATTCACGCTTTGTTACGGCGCCAGTAAGAGTGTTCTTTAATTGCAGCGCTTCCATCTTGGCCTCACCCAGAACATCAGTGACTTCTGTGTTCCATAAGAATTCGATTTTTGGATTAGCTTTTGCGCGATCAGCCATAATCTTTGATGCACGCAATGAATCACGACGGTGAATCAACGTTACTTTGCTAGCAAACTTTGTAAGAAATGTTGCTTCTTCGACAGCAGAGTCTCCGCCACCAACAACTGCGATCTCTTGATCACGGAAGAAAAATCCATCACACGTTGCACACCATGAAACACCGCGACCAGATAAACGTTTTTCGTTTTCTAAACCGATTTCGCGATAAGCAGAGCCCATTGCAAGGATTACCGATTTAGATTTAAGAACATTTCCTGAACCATCTTTGAGTGTTTTTACAGGACCCTTTAGATCCATCTCAACAATGTCATCAGTAATTAATTGCGAACCAAAACGTGCAGCTTGTTTGCGCATTGAATCCATTAAATCTGGACCCATGATGCCATCGGTAAATCCAGGAAAGTTTTCTACTTCTGTTGTGTTCATGAGTGCGCCACCGGCAGTGACGGAACCTTCGTAAATCACTGGTTCAAGTTGTGCACGCGCAGCATAAATTGCAGCCGTATAACCTGCTGGCCCAGAACCAACAATGACAACTTCGTGGATTTTTTCGCTCATGTATTCACCATAACCTCAGTTTAAGCCTGTTTATTCCGCAACCTTGTTGCGGCGCAGAATCAGCGCAGTAATGCCGCTCACTTCAGTTATTCGCAAAGCCTTTGCAGCAAAGAAATAACCTAGGGCGCCAGCAACAATTACAAAGAGAAGTTCACTAGCTCGAATTAGAGAAGATTGATCGGAGCCAACCCAGCCAAAGTATTGTGAGATAGCAAAGAGTGGCAACATTGCAATTAGTGCAGCTAACAAAAGTCGCCCATGCTGACCAAGGAATTCACGAACATGAATTGTCCCTGTGTGCTTTTTCAATAACCGCAGCGTTATAAATAAGCCAACCAAATAACTTACAGAAAACGCAATACCTAATCCAACGGTTACCCAATCACTCGGTAGAACTGCTAAAAATAAATATGAGAGTCCGACGGAAATAAGATTAATAATTAATATCGACCAGACTTGTGTGCGAGTATCTTCAAAAGCGTTAAACCCGCGAACCAGTACTAAGTTAATTGAAAATGCCACTAAACCAAGGCTTAAGGCCGATAAAACGTATCCAACGTATATTCCGTCTTCCTTACTAATTCCAAAGAAGAGCACTTCAGTAATCAGTGGGCCGAATAACAAAAATGCCACAGAGCTAGGAATTGTTAGAACACCCACAGTCTTTATTGCACGCAATATTTGATCTTTTACATCATCAACTTTTTTGTTAATGGCTAACTTCGACATGTGTGGCAATAAAGCAGTAATTATTGAAACAGTGACAATCGAGTACGGCAACAACATAATCAAATAAGCATTCTTAAAAGGAGTTAACCCGACACCAGTAGTTATTCCAGCTTTTGCACTATCAACTGCTGCAGTTGTTGCCACATTTACTGTAATCAAATAACCAATTTGTGAAATGAGTACATAAACCAGGGTCCATCCAGCAAGTGAGAAAGATTTACCCAAACCTTCAAATCCCCACTTTGGACGGATCTTTATCCCAGATCTTTTTACAACAGGTACGAGAATGAGGGCTTGAACAACGATTGCGAAAGTAGATCCCCAACCAAGAATCTGAAGTTGAGTAGATGTAATTGAATCAACACTCACACTTGGCCACTTGATCAAAAAGGCCGAGAAGACAACGATGATTACGAGGTTATTTGCAATAGGCGCCCACATCAATGGAGCAAAAGATCCACGTGCATTAGCAACTTGTCCGAGCATGGTGAATAGACCTAAGAAGAAAATTTGAGGCAAGCAATAACGAGTAAGAGCAATTGCAATTTCACGTTCAGTTTCAAAACCAGGTGTAGAAAAACTTGGTGCATAGATATAAACAAGTTGCGGCGCAAAGATAACCCCAACTGCAACCAGAGCTAAGAGGATTCCACTAATTGTTGTGACAAGGCGGGACGCAAATAAGTGTCCACCATCGGCATCATCAAATGCGCGCACAAGTTGCGGAATAAAAATTGCAGTGAGCGCGCCACCAACTAACAAGTTATACAAAATATTGGGCATGGTATTTGCAACATTGAATGCATCCGCCAGTAGAGCGGTTCCAAGAGTCGCAATGACAATAACGCCTCCGATAAAGCCGGTGATGCGAGAAAGAATTGTTCCAACTGCCATCACGCTAGATGCACGGAAGAGTTCGTGTTGTTTCACTTACGCGCCCTCCGCACTCGTCGCACACTCTGGGTAACTGCGGCCAGGAACAAAAGTACTGCGGCTCCTGTAGTAAACCAAGCAACTCGAGAATCAATAACCGTCAGGTTGAGTGAAAACGCAACTGAGTCACCAATTACGCGTCCATCTTTATTTACAAACTCAGCATTTATAAAGGTTTGGCCAGGTGCAAATACTTCTATAGGTACAGATATTTGAGTCTTTGAATTAGGTTGAAGGACAATGTTTTCTACATTTTCAATACTGATACGAGATGAGCCTGCAGATAACTTCAAATTTATTTCAATGGGTGTAGCAAATCCGTTGGCCAAAGTGATGGGCAACTCCGACTTTGCAGAGGTTAATTGGTACTTACCAGCAAAGATTTTCAAGCGCTCTTTGTATTTACTTACTTCTTGTCGTGCGTTAAAAGAAAAATACGCCTGATCAGATTGACTCAAAGAAGGCGATAACAACCGTCCCAACTGGGCGCGAATATCCGCTAATTCCGCAGGATCCACAACTGTTGCTAAAGCCGAGAGAGTTTTTCGATTATCAGAGTATTGATCCCGCAAATTCTGAGGAAATACTGTTCGACCTTTACTCCATGCGGCTAATGGCTCGCTGCGCACATCTCGTCCAAGGATTGTTGCCAAACGATCTTGAGCAGCTTTGTAATAATACTTAAGTTCATTTGGCGCAAGCAGCCTTGCTAATTTGGGATCTGGATTACCAAAAGGGAGTGCAACTACTTGTGCATTTCTAGCAACATTTTTTAACTGAGATATGAAAGCAATCGCATCGGCGGATGAATCAAATTGTGTGCCGTCGCGCAACTCATATGGTTCCGTCATTGCAACGATATCTTCAACAAGAGCAGTATCAATAACCCATATTCGCGGGGTCGAGTCAGTTAAAAAGATGAGATTCCACAATCGCCCACCAATAGCAATTTCTTTAGCCAGGTCATTAGCTCTAAAGGTGCCATCAAAATTTCGGTGCACGGTATCTGTTATTTGGACTTCAAGAGATTGGGCTTGTGCTGGGGCTGGAAGAATAAAGATTCCAATGAGCAAAAACAGAATTATTTTTTTCATGCCAACAACTTTGAATTCTTTGCAATGAGTTTTTTCTCATCTGGATACGCGAGCAATCCAACTATGTCTGCAAGTGGAAACCAGCCGACCTCATCAACTTCACTCTCTTGCGGAGCAAGTAAGCCACCGCTTTCTTTAAATATAAAGTGGTGAACAGTTTTATGAATTCGTTTTCCGCCAGCCATAAACCAAAAATCTATAACACCGAGTGATTGTGTAATTTCTGAAGTAATGCCAGTTTCTTCAGCAACTTCACGAATAGCAGCCTGCTCCGGTGTTTCACCTTCTTCAATATGTCCCTTTGGAAGTGACCATAAGAGTTTTGTACCTGTTGGATCTTTTTGATCGCGTCGACCAATTAACAAACCGTGCACACCACTCTTATCAATAACGAGTCCGCCAGCACTTACCTCGTCGACACGCTTGGCGTATGGGCGCGCAGCTTTTTTACTTGGTGTGGGGGTGGTGCCAGAAGTTGAAGTTTGTGGGGCGCGATTGGCGGGGCGTCTGCGCTTCCGCTTTTTCTTCGTACCTTCGCTGCCCGCACTAGGTGCCGGGATCATGGAACAAGGCTACTGCTCT
>JBILSQ010000007.1:0-15121 GCA_044372035.1 Candidatus Planktophila sp.
TCAACTACATTCCAGAGCTGACCCTCTAGATCTAGTGTCATTCCATTTTTAAGATCGTTAGTCGTTGCCACTTGTATAACCACGCTTTTCTTTTATCAGGCCATCCTGGCCCGGCTATCGATTCCCGATAGTCAATGCAGTAAGGATACCCGTTAAAGTGAGAATGAAATAATTTAGAGCAGTAACAAGGTTTACAAGAGTGCTTTAAGTGCGCTCATGGCCAATGCATAGGAGTTGGGACCAAATCCACCAATAGTTCCATTAGCAACACCCGAAATTACTGATGTATGGCGAAACTCTTCTCTAGCCAGAGGATTTGATAGATGCACTTCAATCAATGGGGAATGAACCAATTCTGCTGCATCTCGAATTGCATACGAATAATGGGTAAAGGCGGCCGGATTAATAATTACGGGATAAGAGTTATCGGCTGCTTCGTGCAACCAGGAAATAATCTGTGCTTCATCATCGCTTTGGCGAACATCGGCTGTGAATCCATGAGCGGACGCAGCTGATTCAATTAAATTGACTAGTTGCGGATAACTCAAATCACCATAGATTGAAGAGTCACGAATATCTAAGCGTGAAAGATTCGGTCCGTTAATTACGAGAACTTTCATACAGATATTTTCTCATAAACATGGGCAAGATCATCACTTGTGAGGCCTTCGATTCGTTGTGTCTTTGCAACCGCAGAAATTCCTACGAAACGGATGTTGCTGCCTCTAGATTTCTTATCAATACTCATGAGAGCCAGCAGTTCAGCAAAAGCAGATTGTTGGTAGGTAATTGGTAAACCGATCTTGCTTAGCAAACGTCGGTGTTGTTCTACTATTTTCTCATCTAAACCACAATGAATCATAGAAAGATGGGCAGCAAAAACTAGGCCGATAGAAACAGCTTCTCCGTGGCGCAACGAATATTGAGAGTGTTTTTCAACCGCATGACCTAGCGTGTGGCCATAATTAAGAATCTCTCTTTCATAACTCTCTTTGAAATCACCGCTGACAACACGTGCCTTAACGCTCACGGAGCGATGTATCAGTTCGTTCATGAGATCCTCATTAGCGCGATCACGCTCTAAATCGAAGTTCTCCATTAAATCCAAGATCGTTGGATCCCCAATAAAGCCGGTCTTAACAACTTCTGCTAATCCAGCAGCAATATCTCGAGATGAAAGCGACTTAAGCCAGGTTGAATCGATTATCACTTTACGTGGCGAATGAAATGCTCCAATTAGATTCTTCCCATAGTCACTGTTAATGCCAGTTTTCCCACCAACAGATGCATCAACCATTCCTGCCAATGTAGTTGGCACTGCTATCCAATCAATGCCTCGCAACCATGAAGCACTTATGAAACCTGCAACATCTGTGACGGTTCCTCCACCGATTGCGACAACTGCATCGGACCGTGTGAAACCAGCGGCACCCATCCAATCCCACGTCTTAATCAATGTTTGAATCGACTTAGCTGCTTCACCTTCTGGCAGCGGAAAATAATGAACATCGCTGTTAATTGATAACTTGGGTATTGAATTCTTCTGGGATTCTGCATAGAAAACAGCAACTCGCGAATACTCATTGAGACTTGAAGTGAGCGCAGACAGCCAATCATCACAGATGAGAACATCGTATTGGTGCTCTGATTTTACTGTGATTGTTTTCATGACAATAGTGTAACAATCGCGTTGGCTGCTTGCGTTGGAGATAATTTATCGGTAACTACCTGATGTTGGGCTAATGATTCATATATTGGTCTGCGCGTATTCATAAGTTCTTGCCATTGTGCACGTGGATTTCCCAGGAGCAATGGTCTATCCCGGTTGAAACCAACACGTGGCGCAGCTGCAGCTAATGAAACATCAAGAAAAATTACGGTCGACCCCGACTCTTTAATAGCACTCTGTGCAGAAGATGAAAGTGGAGCTCCGCCACCTAAACTTAAAACTCCCTTGTGATTCTTAAGCACATCAAGGAGAACTTCTTCTTCTACTTTACGAAAATATGGTTCGCCCTGATCGACAAATATTTCACTAATGGATTTGTTCTCACGAGCAGCTATCACCACATCTGTATCGACAAACTCTTCTTGCAATAGACGAGCTAAGGATTTGCCAACACTAGATTTTCCCGCGCCAGGTGGGCCTATAAGTATTACGCGAGGTGGCATTTTTACTTAAAGCGCAAGTTTTCGATGTAAGACAAATAATTACGGCGAGTTTCTGCGACGCTATCTCCACCAAATTTTTCAAGGACAGCTTCTGCTAAAACTAGCGCCGCCATTGCCTCAGCAACAACTCCCGATGCTGGAACTGCGCAAACATCTGAACGCTGATTGATTGCCTTGGCAGCTTCTCCAGTAGCAACATCAATAGTGTCCAAGGCTTTAGGCACAGTTGAAATAGGCTTCATTGCGATACTAATTCTTAAAATTTCACCATTGGACATTCCACCTTCAGTGCCACCAGCGCGATCTGTTCTGCGAACAATTTTTCCTGATTTATTCTTTTCAATTTCATCATGTGCCGAAGAACCCCTGCGGGTGGCTGTTAAAAATCCGTCACCAATTTCTACGCCTTTAATTGCTTGAATTCCCATCATTGCGCCAGCTAAGCGCGAATCCAGGCGGCGATCCCAATGCACATGTGAACCAAGTCCTGGTGGTACATCGAAGACTAAAACTTCGCAGACTCCCCCCAGCGTGTCACCATCTGAGTGTGCACTCTCTATTTCCTTGATTATCAGTGCACTTGTTTGCGCGTCCGCGCATCTCACTGGATCTGAATCAATTTTTTCTTGATCGTGTTTTCCAGGCAGCGCAGCATCTTCCGGTACACGTACGTTACCTATTGAAATTACGTGACTAAATAGTGTGATGCCAACGCTTTGTTCCAAAAAAGCACGAGCAATAGCGCCCAATGCCACGCGCGCTGCTGTTTCTCTCGCACTTGCTCTTTCGAGAATTGGGCGAGCATCCGTGAAATCGTATTTTTGCATTCCAACCATGTCGGCATGACCCGGTCGAGGTCTCGTAAGCGGTGCGTTTCGCGCTAAACCTTGTAACTCGGAATCATCAATGGGATCGGCCGACATAACTTTTTCCCACTTTGGCCATTCTGAGTTTCCCACTTCAATTGCAATGGGCCCACCTTGGGAAAGACCTAAACGTATTCCGCCTTTAATAGTGATTTTATCGGCTTCAAAGTTTTGTCTAGCACCTCTACCAACACCGAGGCGACGTCGCGCTAAATCTCTATCTATATCTTGAGTGGTTATCTTTATGTGTGCAGGTAGCCCTTCAACGATAGCCGTGAGGGCTGGGCCATGTGACTCTCCTGCTGTTAACCAACGCACTGTCCTATTGTGGCAGAAGAAGTGCTATCGGGGTGTACAAATAAAGGCCACTCGCAAGAAAGATATCTGGGGCCAACGCTAAACGGCGCGGAAACTTTCGATAAATTAAGAAGTAGAGGCTGACGTGCGCCATGAGAATCAGCCATAATGAAAAGAAGAATATTGCGATTGACTGCAATCCTGAATCAAAGAAAGCAAACGCAAGAACCGCAATGAGTTTTACATCACCGAATCCAACCCCGCCAGATTGGGCAAACCTGTTGCTCGCAAAATGGAGCAGCGAAAGAACTGAAAGAAATTGGAATCCAGCCAGTGAACTTATGTCCCCACCAAAAGATGAAATGCTGGACAAACTGGTGATCCCAAGCAACAGAATGAGCTTGTTATTACGGATCAAGTGATTTTTTACATCATCGATAGAGATATTAATTGCAAACAGAAAGAAGATGACATTTTCAAAAAGACTCACCTTGAAAGAGTAAGGTCTATTAAAAACTGCAAAAAATGAGTGTGGATAACCTAACGAGCACCCAGATCGCTCTTTAAATGCGCGGAGAGTTCTTCTACATCAATATCGATTCCTGTAAACAATTTAATCTGCTCGATGCCTTGTGCGATCAACAAATCCAGGCCACTTAGTACAGGCGCACCAGTCTTAGTCCACGCTCCCGCGAAACTTGTAGGCCATGGATTGTAAATCACATCAAAAAATGTTCCATGAGGTTTGTCCGATAACTCGCTGGCAAAGGGATCCAGTGCTCCTTTAGGAGTCGTGTTGACTACTAAGTCATGCTTGTAGAAAACATCTGAAAAATGCCAAGGCAGAAAGTTAAGTGTTGCCTTACTCACTGCATCCATCATGGATTGTTCTCGATCCGAATTTCTGTGAAGAACTGAAATGGATGTATCCGAATTATCAAATGCCGCTGCAGCAGTCCTGGCCGTTGCACCTGAACCTACTATGAGAACAGATTGTGGTTGGTCAGAATTCTGTGCTTGCCAAGCATTTTGAAATCCAACTACATCGGTTGAATACAGATTCCACTGTTCACCCTGTTTTACTAATGTATTTCCAGATTGAATTCTCTTAACTATTGGATCAACGACATCTGCCACGGAAAGTACTTCCTCCTTCAATGGCATTGTGAGTGAAAACCCTGTCCAACCTCGGTTCTTATCACTTAAAAAACTCTTTAAAGTCCCTGCAGGAACATCGAAGGCTTCGTAATTACCTGCAATGTTAAGAAACTTATATGCGCTCATATGCAATCGAGGCGAAAGGGAATGAGAGATTGGCGATCCCAAGACAGCTGCATTAATCACTTAAAAGCACCCGCCTTTCGATTCTTTGTATAAAGAACTTTCCATCCGTTGAACTCATCGAAATTACTAGTGAATCGCGTATCTCCTGGGCTAACTGTAATGAAATACAACCAATTGCCGTCAACTGGATTTACGGCCGCTTTGATGGCCTCCATCCCAGGATTTCCAATAGGTGAAGGAGGCAATCCATATTTTCTGTACGTATTAAAAGGTGATTTTAATAGGGTCGATTTAGTACTCAAGAAGATATTGCCACGGATTTTTTGTGCATAATGAATTGTGGAGTCCATTTGCAGAGGCATGCCAATTTTCAATCGATTCCTTATTACCGTAGAAATTTTCCCAAAATCCTCGGTAATTCCTTCAGCTTGAATGATTGAGGCGATAGTAACTATCTCCTGTGGCGATAATTTGGAGTTGTTCTTTGATTCAGTTAATGAAAACTGCTCTTGAAAACGACCAACCATTGATTCGAGAGCTTGTTTTGCTGTTGTTCCTTGAGCGAAGTTATATTGAGCAGGAAATAGAATGCCTTCAAGAGATTTTATGCCCGTTGGCAATTTTATCTCGCGAGCTGCAATTTGAATGTCTTTGCTAGAAAAACCTGATTTTTCTAACATCTTGAAAATTTCTACATTCCAAGAACCTTCAACAATCCTGATTAAGTTGGGCATTCTCTTCGGATCAAGTAATTGCTCAAGCGCCTGAACTGCCGAAATTCTGGAGTTCAACTGGTGAATACCTGGAGCAATTCTTGTTGCCCTGGAATCAGAAACTGCGAGCCTGAAAAAACTCTGAGAAGATTCAATTATTCCGAGGTCAAAGAGTTGCTTTGCTATTTCAGATCCGGTTGATCCGTTAACTACAGATACGTCAATGAGCGTTTCTGAAGCAGCTATCGACCGTTGGGGAAAATCACTAACAGATGCCCCTGATATGCGAAACTGATGAATAAGCAGAGTTATTGTCGCTACAGCCAGTAGTGCAACGGCAACTCTAAGAAGCTCACTCTTCTTCATTGAGAGATTTTCTCTTTTCAATCGCAAGCGCCTGTTCGAGAATTGCAACCGCAGCTGCCTGATCGATTGCTGATTTACTTTCGCGTGAGTTCATGCCTGAATCTTTTAATTGCCTAGCCGCACTAACAGTGGAGAGTCTCTCGTCGATCATTGTGCAATCTATGCCTGTCCGCTGAACAATCTCGTTCTTGAATTCTTCTGCCTTCTCAACCGAAGCACCAGCTTGACCTGACAGATGTTTAGGCGAACCCACATAGATGTGAACTGGCTCGTATTCTTCAATGAGAGCGATGATTTGATTCCAAAAGTTTGAGTCCTTAAATTTTAAAGTAGTTACAGGTGTTGCAAGAATTCCATCTGGATCGCACACCGCAACGCCAACACGCACATCTCCATAATCAAAGGCCAGACGCCGCCCTCGAAGCATCTTATTTACCAGATATAGCGAGCTCGATAGCTGAGAGTGCTTCACCTATCTTCGAGGTATCAACACCACCGCCCTGTGCGAAATCATCTTTACCGCCGCCACCGCCACCCAAGACAGACGAACCAAGCTTTACCAAAGCGCCCGCTTTGATACCGGCTGCGCGCGCTTCCTCACTAGTTGCAACAACCAAAACTGGTTTGGAATCGACGACACTTACTAGAACAACAACACTCTGTGGCGTCTTGGATCGTAAATCTAAAGCAATGGTTCTTAAATTCTCATTGTTAATGCCGTCGGCCATCTGAGCTGAAATGAGGGACAAAGAACCGATAGCTTTTTTGTTCTTCAACAATTCTGAACTTTTGGCAAGCGCAGCATCTGTACGTAGCGAAGCTAGTTCCTTCTCAATCTCTTTCACCTTCACAATGAGATCAGATATGCGTTCCGGTAACTCTTCAACGCGTGCACCTTTAACAATTTCGGTAAGTGAATTGAGTAAAACATGCTCACGTGCCAAGAAGTTATATGCATCTGCGCCGACTAGGGCTTCTACGCGTCGTACTCCGGCACCGATGGAAGATTCACTTAACAACTTGATCACTCCAAGTTGCCCAGAGCGTGAGACGTGTGTGCCACCACATAATTCTCTAGCCCAATCTCCAACACTTACAACACGCACTTGATCGCCATATTTTTCACCAAAAAGTGCCATTGCTCCGAGCTTCTTTGCCTCAGATTGGCTCATTACCTCTGCACTAACTTCTAGATTATCTAACAACAGTGCGTTCACACGTGATTCAACATCATTTAAAACTGATTCAGGAACAGCGCCCGTTGCTGGGAAATCAAAGCGGAAACGTCCTGGGGAGTTTTCAGATCCTGCCTGTGTAGCAGTTTCGCCCAAAATTTCTCTAAATGCTTTGTGGACCATGTGTGTCGCCGTATGTGCACGAGAAATCGCATCGCGCCTTTTGATATCAATCTGAGCTAACACCTGTGTATTTGTTTCAACAGCACCGCTTCGAACTCGTCCACGATGAACACTTACTCCAGGTACCGGAGTTTGAACGTCATCAATCTCAATCACAGCACCATTTGATAACGTGATCACTCCGCCATCTGCTAACTGACCACCACCTTCTGCATAAAAAGGTGTGCGGTCTAAAATAACTTCTACTTCATCACCTGATTTAGCTGATTGAACAGCTGAACCATCTATAACTAAAGCTTTTATGGTGGCTTCGCTCTCTTGATGCGTATATCCAATAAAGGTTGTCTGCCCGTGTGAATCTGCTATTGAACGATAAACACTTACATCAGTGTGTCCGCTCTTCTTAGCCTTTGAATCGGCTTTTGCGCGATCGCGCTGCTCTTTCATTAAGCGGCGAAAACCATCTTCATCAACTTCTAGACCTTCTTCGCGCGCCATTTCTAAGGTCAGGTCAAAAGGAAATCCATAAGTGTCATGTAACTTAAATGCCGCAGCTCCAGAAATCTTGCTGCCTTTGTCCTTCTTGAGAGCCGCACTCTCAACTTCAAAAATGGTCGTACCGCTCTTTAACGTTTGCAAGAAAGTTTCTTCTTCGGAAATTGTTACAGCCAAGATTCGATCACTTTCAACTTTAAGCTCTGGATACTGAGGCGCCATAGCACCAATTGCAGACTTTGTTAGCTCCGCCATAATTGAATCTTCTGACCCAAGTAAACGCATATTGCGAATTGTTCGACGCATCATGCGACGCAGAACATATCCACGACCTTCATTTCCTGGTGTTACGCCATCTCCAATTAACATTGCTGAAGTTCGAGCGTGATCGGCAACTACGCGTAGTGCTACATCTGATTTTTCATTTTTCCCGTACTTAACGCCTGTAAGTTCTGAGGCTTTATTGAGAATTTGAGCCGTTGTATCAATTTCATAGATGTTCTCTACGCCTTGCAACAGAGCTGCCATTCGTTCTAATCCAAGACCCGTATCAATACTCTTTGCAGGAAGTTCGCCAAGAATTGGAAAATCATCTTTTCCCGAGCCGGCGCCCCGTTCATTCTGCATGAAAACTAAATTCCACACTTCCATGTAACGATTTTCATCTGCGATTGGTCCGCCTTCAATGCCGTAGTCGGGGCCACGGTCATAATAAATTTCCGAACATGGACCGCATGGACCAGGAACGCCCATCGACCAAAAATTATCTTCCATTCCTCGACGTTGAATCCGGTCTAAAGGTAGACCGATTTTTTTGTTCCATATTTGCACTGCTTCGTCATCATTATGAAAAACTGTTACCCATAATCGCGACTCTGGGAAGCCGTAACCACCATCTGCAATAGAGCGAGTAAGTAAATCCCACGCCAAAGCAATTGCACCCTCTTTGAAATAATCTCCAAAAGAAAAGTTTCCACACATTTGAAAAAAAGACGCATGACGAGTCGTCTTTCCAACTTCATCAATATCTAATGTGCGAACACACTTTTGAACAGATGTAGCTCTTTTGTAAGGCGGCGTTACTTCTCCTAGAAAATAAGGTTTAAATGGAACCATGCCTGCGTTTACTAATAACAGATTTGGGTCATCAGCAATGAGCGATGCTGAAGGAACTACGGTATGCAGTAAACCTTCGCGGTTATCTGTTTCGAAAAAGCGCAGCCAGCGCGAACGGATCTCGGCGGATTCCACTTGGGCAGATCACTCTGCCTTCTTCTTCTTCTTTTTTGCACGTCCCTTGCTCAACTGAGCCGCAGAAACAAGAGCTCCGGCAACTTTCAAAGCTGGGCCGCTCTTATCTAAAAGTCCAGATGTTGCACTCGTAACTTTCTCAGATATCTCTTCTACATTCTTTGTTATTCGGTTGAAGCTTTGTAATGGGCCATTTATCAATGTCACCGTGGTGTGAACTTCTTCAATTAACGGTGTTGCTTCATCCGTTACTGCTTTCAACGAAACTTTCGCCTCATCAATAAATCTTCCAACTCGAATGATTGCGTAACTAACTGCAATTGCAATAACCAGAAGTGAGGATGCCGCAATAATTGTTGCTATTCCGCCTGGGCCCATGACTTCCTCCTTGAATTATGCAAATGAAAAACTAATAGGACCAGCCTACCCGATGGACTTACTTGGCTCCCTCTTTTGGTGCCCCATCGATTCCACTCTCTTTACGTTGTGCGGGAGTAATTGGAGTTGGCGCGCCAGTGAGTGGATCTCCACCACTTGCTGTTTTAGGAAATGCGATGACTTCGCGAATTGAATCTGAATGCGAGAGCAAAGCACACAATCTATCTAAGCCCAGAGCAATTCCTCCATGTGGAGGTGGTCCATAATTGAACGCTTCTAGCAAGAAACCGAATTTACTTGCAGCTTCTTCATCACTTAATCCAATAACAGTGAAGACATCTTTTTGCATCGTGCGGCTATGGATACGAATTGAACCGCCACCCAGCTCGGTTCCGTTGAGAACAATGTCATAGGCGTATGCCAATGCACTTGCCGGATCTTTGGCAAAAGTTTGCGCGTACTCTGGTTTTGGTCCTGTGAATGGATGGTGCACCGCGGTCCATCCACCATCATCAGTTGGCTCAAACATTGGCGCATCAACAATCCAAACAAATTCCCATCGACTAACGTCAATTAAATTACAGCGCTTTCCTATTTCAAGACGTACCGCACCAAGTAAGTTAAGGGATGCAGCGCGTTCGCCAGCCGCAAAGAAAATCGCATCGCCTGGTTTGGCGCCAACATGTGAAGCAATTCCAGAAGCTTCTTCTTCAGATAAGTTCTTAGCAACAGGACCACCGAGTGTTCCATCAGGTGCAACCAAAATATAAGCCAGGCCTTTTGCTCCGCGTGCCTTTGCCCAATCTTGCCACGCATCTAGTTCGCGACGAGGTGAGTCGGCACCGCCAGGCATGACAACAGCACCAACGTATGGTGCTTGGAAAACTCTAAATGTCGTTTGAACAAAATATTTGGTGCAGTCAACTAGTTCAAGAGCAAATCTCAAATCTGGTTTATCTGATCCATAACGTGACATAGCGTCTAAATAAGTCATCCGTGGAATAGGTAGTGAGATTTGATAGTTAACTACTTCTTTCCAAACTTTCACAAGGATTTTTTCAGCCACAGCGAGAATGTCCTCTTGATCAATAAAAGACATTTCAATATCTAGTTGCGTAAATTCAGGTTGGCGATCAGCTCTAAAATCTTCATCTCGGAAACACCGTGCTATCTGATAATACTTTTCCATTCCAGCAACCATCAACAACTGCTTAAACAATTGAGGTGATTGAGGTAAGGCATACCAACTACCTGGTTGCAAGCGAACCGGCACAAGAAAGTCTCGGGCTCCTTCTGGAGTGGAACGAGTCAAATAAGGTGTTTCGATTTCCAGAAAAGCCTCATCCTCCATTACGCGACGAATCGTTGAAGTGACCTTAGAACGTAAACGCAAATTTGCAGCAGGTGCTTCGCGCCTTAAATCTAAATAGCGATATTTCAATCGCACTTCTTCTGAAATTTCTACATCATCGCCACTATCGACAGGAAATGGAAGTGCAGCCGCTTCGCTCAAAACCTCAACATCATCGCCCATAACTTCAATGGCACCAGTTGGTACAGCCGAATTTTCATTGCCAGAAGGTCTAGTGACAACTTCACCTGTAATTTTTAAACACCATTCGGCGCGAAGTGCTCCTGCGATTTTTTCATCTCGGATTACAACTTGCACCCAACCAGTAGCATCTCGAAAATCTATGAATGCCACTCCACCGTGATCGCGACGTCTGGCAACCCAACCAGCGAGGGTTACGGTTTGGCCAACGTGGGATGCTCGAAGCGTTCCAGCTCCGTGTGTGCGCAACATTTAATGGCCTCTTCTTCTAATGTTAATTATTTTCCAGAAACACTACGTAGGTGATCCTGCAAGGAGGTAAGAGTAACCGAAGAAGTCTTGCCTGTGCTCATCTGCTTTAACTCCACAGTTCCGGTGGAAATTTCACTTTCACCAAGTACTACAACGAAAGCGGCACCGCTTTTATCTGCTGCCTTCATTGAACCCTTCAGCGCGCGATCTCCAAATGAAACTTCAACTCTAAATCCTGCGTCTCGCAATTCTTGAGCAGTCTTTAACGCCGTTGACTTGCTGTCATTTCCTAACGGAATGATGAATAGATCAGATGTGAATTCTTGGTCAAATGAAATTCCTTCAGCATCTGCAGCTAAAACACAGCGGTCGATTCCTAGGCCGAAACCAATTCCAGATAGTTCTTGTCCACCCAATTCAGCCATTAACCCGTCGTAGCGACCACCTCCACCTATGCCAGATTGTGCTCCAAGGAGTTCATGAACAAACTCAAATGTTGTGCCCGTGTAATAGTCCAAGCCGCGCACCATCCGAGGATTAATCACATATTGCACATTTAATGCTGCAAGATGTTTTTGAACTTCTTCGAATTCACTCAGAGATTGTGGAGACAAATAGTTAAGAAGGAGCGGTGCATCAGCCATCTGATCTTTAATCTCATCACGTTTATCATCAAATAAACGAAGTGGATTAATGCTTGCCCGTGTGCGAGTTGCTTCATCGAGATTTAACTTATCAATAAACTTAACTAACTCAACTCGATGGTTTGCTCGAGAGTTAGAGTCACCAAGAGATGTAATTTCCAAGCGGTATTTCTTGAGTCCAATTGATTTGAATCCCGCATCCGCGATTGAAATCACTTCCGCATCTAGAGCGGCATCCTGAATTCCAATCGCTTCAATGCCAACTTGGTAAAACTGACGATATCTACCCGCTTGCGGGCGTTCTGCGCGAAAGAATGCTCCGCTGTAATAAAGTTTTGCTGGAAGTTGTCCACGATCTAAGCCGTGTTCGATAACCGCGCGCATCACACCAGCTGTGCCCTCTGGACGAAGAGTGATTGAACGACCACCGCGATCTTCAAAGGTGTACATCTCTTTAGAAACCACATCGGTTGATTCACCGACACCACGTGTAAACAATTCGGTGTCTTCAAAAACTGGAAGTTCGATTAACTCATATCCTGCTTTTCTCGCAGGTTCGAGCAAAGCATGACGAACAGATTCAAACTTTCTTGATTGCGGTGGTACATATTCACTAACGCCCTTTGGAGCTTGAATTTGATTGGCTTTACTCATCGTCGATTGGCTTTCTTGGCAGCATCGATCAAGTATGGATTTGTTTTTCTCTCGTGCCCAATATTTGTATCTGGCCCATGTCCAGGCAGAACTCGAAGATGATCTGGAAGTGTTAATACCTTATTTACGAGAGTTTGTTGCATATCGCTGCTTGATCCGGATGGTAGATCGGTGCGCCCGATAGCTCCTGCGAACAAAACATCACCGGTAATGAGAACTTCATCATCGACAGAAAACATTAATGATCCGCGAGTGTGACCAGGAGAATGAATCGCACGGAACTTCATTCCTAGCATTTCGAGTTCAGCTCCATGTCGTAATTCTCTTACATCACTTGGTTCAACAAAGTTCATTGCGCTTAATGTCGCTAGAAATTCGGCTCCATGGGCGCGCTCAGGATGCAATAACAAGGCTCGATCTTCACTATGAATGTACGTCGGAATGCCATATCCATCAGCTACAGGAACTATTGAAAAAGTGTGGTCTAAATGTCCATGAGTGATGATTGTTGCAACTGCTTTGAGTTTATGTTCATTCAAAACCATCGCCACTGTGTCGGAAACATCAGGCATTCCCGGGTCAACGATGATGCACTCACCACCGGGCGCATCGGCGATGATCCAACAATTTGTTGCAAACATAGGGGCAGCGAACGAGGTGATAAACATGGTGATTTACCTCCGCCTACGCCTATTTATGGAGCTCAGTACGCGGGAAATTTCGCCGCGCTCATAGGTACAGGGTACCTTTTACCTTCACTAAGCCGCCTGACCAACTCGACTCAAAGCACTATGAACTCATATTCATAGTCCAGATGTAGATGCGGTCCAATAGCGAAGATCGAAGTCGATTAACGCGCTGAAGGGAAAACCATGTCCGACCTCACTCCAACTCCAGTTTCTATTCCATCTTCTGCAGCATCTGCACTTATCGGTGATCCTGCGAAATTTGGTTACGTAGCACCTGATGGAACGGTTTTCGTAAAAACTTCAGCTGGCGATAAAGCTGTCGGTTCATATCCTGGAAAAAGCCCAGAAGAAGCACTCTCTTATTTTGTTAGAAAATTTGAAGCAGTTGCCTCAGAAATAGCGTTACTTGCTGCACGTATCACTAGCGGTGCAATGGTTCCTTCAGATGCGTTGGCCTCTGTTAAAAAACTACGCGAGCAAGTAAAAGAAATTAATGCTGTTGGCGATCTGGAAGCTCTTGCCAAATCTGTCGAACAACTCGAACCGCTCATCGAAGGCCATCGTGGCGCTTACGAAGCGAAGAAAGCTGCTGCCGAGGCTGAAAAAGCTGCCAAGCGCGCTCAAGTTCTTGTTGAAAAAGAAAAAATTGTTGTTGAAGCAGAATCACTTGCACTTTCAGAGAGTTGGAAAACTACAGGCGATCGACTCAAAGAACTTCTTACTGAATGGAAATCTGCGCCCCGTTTAGATAAGAAAACTGACACTGATCTTTGGAAGCGTTTTTCAGTTTCTCGTAACAAATTCGATAAGCGTCGCAGAACTCATTTCGCAAACTTGGAAGCGACAACAGCCGTTGTTACTGATGCCAAAAAGAACTTGGTTCTGCAAGCAGAGAAATTAGCAACTTCTACCGAATGGGTTCCTACCGCAAAGGCATTCAAATCCCTCATGGATCAGTGGAAAGCAACTGGTCGAGGCAAGCCATCAGATGATGCAAAGTTATGGGCTCGTTTTAAGAAAGCGCAAGATCAGTTCTTCCAAGCCAAGAGCGCTGACCTTGAAAAACGCGAAGTAACTATGGGTGCCAATTTGGCAAAACGAGAAGAACTTATTGTTCAGATTGAAGCACTTGTTCCATTTACAGATGTGAAGGATGCAAAGAACAAGTTCAGAGAACTCGCTCGAGCATGGGAAAAAATCGGAATGACTAACCGTGACAAGCGTGCAGCACTCGATTCTCGCGTGAGTAAAGTAGAAGAAGCAATCAAGTCAGCGGAAGCAGAAATTTGGAGAAAAACCGATCCAGCTGCGAAAGCACGTGCTGCCGAAGTTGTTGCACAGCTCCAAGGTGCAATTGATAATTACGAGAAGATTGCAGCGAAAGCAACAAGTGCCGGAAATGCGAAGAAGGCTGCAGAGGCTCTTGAATCTGCAGCAGCACGACGTACCTGGCTTGAAGAAGCGCAGAAATCGCTGGCTGAATTCAACTAGTTATTTGTTGTTCGATAAACGTCGTACACACCTTCAACAGATCTAACAGCAGTTAACACGGCGTCAAGATGTGTTGCATCCGCCATTTCAAAAGTAAAGCGTGAAATAGCCACGCGATCCTTAGTCGTACTAACTGCTGCACTCAGGATGTTTACATGCTGCTCAGATAACGTACGAGTTACATCTGCCAATAATCGAGCTCTGTCTAATGCTTCAACTTGGATATTAACGAGGAACAAACTTGAGGCACCCTCTAGCCACTTCACTGCAACAATTCGATCACTTTGATGAATTCGCAGATCGTCAGCATTAACACAATCAGTTCTGTGAACCGATATCCCACTGCCGCGGGTAATAAATCCCATAATCGGATCTCCAGGTACTGGAGTGCAACAACGGGCGAGCTTCACTAGAACATCATCAATGCCTTCAACTTTGATTGCACTGCTCGAACGTTTAGCAACTGGTGCTCCCCCAGGAACAAAATCCATCGTTGGTTCAGGGTGTGAATCTTCAACACCCATAAATTGAACTAGCTTGTCAATAATCGCAGCCGAAGAAACATGACCATCACCAACAGCGGAATACAGCGCCGAGATATCTGGATATCTCAACTCATGTGCAAGCTCAAGAAGTGCGTGGCCTGCAAATATCTTCTG